>JBNJHE010000118.1:0-7482 GCA_051748205.1 Bacteroidota bacterium
AATCTTTCGATTTCTGCTGGCCCTATTTCATCCAGTGGCTTATCAGGATAGTAACAGAAAAACGTGGTTAAACAACTATTATAAATCTTGATGGTATTTGCAGCATACCGCTTTTGTTTCATCCAATGTACAAACGCTTCTATTTCATTTTCTTTCGACGTAGGAAGGCTGTCATGGATTTTGGTAACAGGCCGCTTTGCCGGTTTACTTTTTTGGATGGGGGCTTGTTCGGTTGCCTTTAGCGCTGAATAATCCAACCAGGCAAAATCTTTGAATTGCACAAAGAAATAATGTAGGTTGAAATCATCCTTTAAGATATACCACTTCTTGTTGCTCTGGCTCCAGCGGCCACCAAATTCCTTTATTTGATCAACAATACGCTTGTTATAGGAAAAATCAACCCACACCAACTGTTTGCCACGTTGCTGGCCATAGCTTAGCGTAATGCGTTGCTGTTTATGAGGTGGGTTCATTCTTTTATTATTTGCAGCCACTAATATAAAAAAATAATCCTCAAACTTCTAACAATTCAATTAAAAAAAACGAAAAATATAGATTAGTCAGGAATAACAGGTCGTTCAGGATGTAAGAAATTATATAAAAACACTGCCGCCAAATTCTCTTCCGGTTTGTTGTCAGTTCCGGCTTTATAATGACTTAAATCCAGAAGGTAATTATGAAAGCCGGCTTTGTTTAACGCGTCAACATCCTGAAACTTGGCCACCGCATTTCACAATTCCAGGTTAAATAAAAAGGAGACGGTTATTCAGAAGGTAAATAAGATTGAGTCCGGTCTAAAAACACTAAATGTATCCCAGCCGCTAAAAATCAGCTTTACCCCATCCCTAAAGGGAGGCTGATTTTCAGCGGCTTCACCCTTTAGGGTTCGGGGTAAAAAGCCGGTGAAAATCAAATGTGACCTTTTTAGACCGGACTCAAGATTCTTAGAAAAAACCGTTCTGTCTTAAAATTTGTAAGTCCGCAGGGCAAAACCACAGTTCGTAAAGCTTTGCTGATGAATCAGGGTTTTAACTTTCATTATTACACACACCATTACACGACAAAAAGCGGAAACACCTACACATTCTGCTATGATTATGGGTATTTAGAGTTAGAAGACCAAAAAGTTTTGATTATTTCCAAACAAGTCAGATAATTCAAAAAAAATCTATTCCTGGCACAGCTCCGCTCCCTCAGTTACAGTGAAAAACTGTTGAGAATAAAAAATGGGTTTGCAAAGGTCAAAACAAATTTAGGTAAAATGATCGATTTTCTTGCACATTTTTTTTATTTTAGCTGTTTATTGAGAGCGACTTGAGTGACTTGAGTGACTTGTTTGCCGTCGCATTAGGTGGGCCCGGTACTGAAGAATGGGCAAAAAAAAGAGCAAAAGCGCATTGCTCTTGCTCAATACTCTTGCTCCTAACTGTTTGTACCCGGAGCGGGACAATTATCGAACTTTTTTGCGCAGGATATGAGGTCGATAATTGGGCATTCGAAGCTGGCAGGGATTGCTTATAGGGACTTAAAGGGCCGATGGAAAAACAGCTATAGATGGGCATCCGTTTCCAGAGTTAAGTGATCATAGTATATCGGAATAAGCAGACAATCATGCAACTAAAATGCTATATCGAGAAGAACCTAACTACGTTTAGAAAGGCTAATTGAGCTGAGTCCTTATTTTACAAAAAATAAGCAGGATTTATGATATACCGATATAGCGTGCTCCGTTTGATCGAAATCTCCAATATGACTATAAATCATAAGCCCCTTTTCTAATTTATTTATTGGTATTTTATACAAAAAAAACAAAATCAATTTTTCGCATTATTTATTATTTTAGAAATTAGATTTCTATTTATATAGTAAGAATCAGTTAGATAGATAATTTTATTTTTTTCTATAAATAGGTTCATGTATTTGCCAGCATCTTTTGAAGCAGGATCATTATTAAAAAGACTATCAGCAAACGCACGCAAATTTCTGCGCATACAATCACATTTAACTTCTTTGGAAATAAAGTATATTGGATAATCTATCTCATGAGATTCCCTTAAAACATCTGCTATGTCGTATGTTACACTGATAATAAGGAGGTTTAACCTTTCCTGAAACTCCTTATAAATCGCAACTTCCTGGGCAATATCCTTCGTACAATCATTATAATAGAAAATAATCCAAGTAATTTTATTCGTATCTGATAAAAAACAGTCTTTTACGTCTTGAGGATGAATCTTTATGATATCTTGCTTATTAATTTGATGTTTATCTTCACAACTAAAATTCTTAGTATTTAACTCATCATTATACAAGATTGAAGTTCTGCATCCTAACATAGATGTTATTACAATTGAAAGCATTGTTGTTGTGATGATATTTGAAAGTATTTTCATTATGTTAAAAATTTAAGTTTATTAAGCAACAAGTCTATTCATTTAATATAATACTTTGTGAAAAAGTTATCCAATCAATCTATTTGATATAAGCTGAGAAACAGAGAAAACTTAGCTTATATATTAATTATAGGGTATTACAAGGTAATAGTTTTCAGTCTCTTCTCTGAATTGGAAGTAGTATTCACCCTGTTCTAATTCAATATTACTCAGATCAATACCTTCTTCATCAAAATAATTGACAACTTCTTCATCAATGGTTATTACCTCATCCCCCTCTTCCACAGTTATATAATCCTGACCAGTATATTCAGATATATCATGTCCTTCTAAGAACTCTATTATTAATTCATTAGGTTCAGAGTCGTTTATAATAACACCCAGATTAATCGGTGCTTGCTGTTCTGTCCAATCAAACTCTACAAAAACAGCATTTATTCTACAGATACCTACTGCACGTAGACAATTATGCTTAGGTTTCCATAAGTCTCCACTGATTCCAAGTTTCCACTTAACATCAGGCCAATTAATTGAAACCTTAGTCTTACTTTCATGAAGCTTTAAGTTATTAGTTTCACTAGCTTTCTCGCAAGAAATTATTCCAACTAAATATTATAGCAATTGAAATAATGATAATGTGTGTTTTTTTCATGATATTGAATTTTTAATTACTATTTAAGATTCTGTTTTTTGTTTTTGCTAAGATAAAAGTAATATGTAATCATATTATCATAGTTAAAAAAATTTATCTATATCTTGCTTTAGGCTTTTCGATCATTTCAGGATAGCATTTTAGATTCCCAATAGACCTTGCTTTTCATATCCTTTATGTGCTTTTCCATGCGCCTTGCTTCTTGGTAATCCAAATTATTGATTCTAAAAGTGTTTGCCAGTCATCTGCTCTCGCAGTGTATGGGTTCTTATTAGACTCTCGATAAATGAGACTTTATTCTGACAACGTAGTTTCTACAACTTCCGATGTAGTATTTGTACAACGATTTTGAATGCAAGAATAAACCACAGTCATGTATTAAAGATAAAAAAACAGGTCAAGACAAAGTTAGCGGCGTTTAATTGCTCTGTCATACAGAGTTCTGTCCCCCCCCCGGAACGGGACAATTATCGAACTTTTTCGCCCATGATATGAGCTTGATTATTGGGTGTTCAAGAGCTTTAATAAACAGAAACATACAGGACTTTTCCTTCATCTCAAAAATAAGAAAGCTTTTTTTAGCAAACAAATTTTTAACAATTGTTCTCTCTGTCTGCGATGGTAGTCTTCGGTTGACAAATACCGTAGAAAATCAATAAAAAAGCCCTGCCTCGCATGAGACAGGGCTTTCAGTACCCGGAGCGGGTGTCGATAGCTATCGGCATGAACTCGCACGTAATCAATGCTTAGGGGTTCTGATTTAAAATGTAAGTACAAAAAAAAGACAGACTTAAAAGCCTGTCTTTCTGTTGAAAGTACCCGGAGCGGGACTTGAACCCGCACAGCCTTACGGCCAAGGGATTTTAAGTCCCTCGTGTCTACCAATTCCACCACCCGGGCAGATACTAAAAAACCTCTTTTACGAAGAGGTTTCTTCCTGAGCGAAAAACGGGACTCGAACCCGCGACCCCGACCTTGGCAAGGTCGTGCTCTACCAACTGAGCTATTTTCGCTTTTGTTTTGGCGTTGCAAATATAGATAAAAAATATAATTCCAGGCAAATTTTTTAGCTAATTTCTTATTTCTTTTTGAGTAATCGTTTTATTTCGTTGAGTTTCATCAATGCTTCCACTGGTGTTAAGGTGTCTATGTTGGTATTTAAAATATCTTCTTTTATTTGTTCAAGTAAAGGATCATCCAGTTGGATGAAGCTGAGCTGCATATTATCCTCTTTTTTTGTTGCTGCCTGTACGTTTTCTGACAGCTCTTCGTGGTAATGGCTTTGTTCGAGTTTATGGAGGATTGCTGACGCTCGTTCCAGGGCTTTTCGGGGCATCCCTGCCATTCTGGCTACCTGTATGCCAAAACTGTGTTCTGAGCCTCCTTCTTTTATTTTCCGCAGAAAGATAATCTCGTTGTTGATTTCTTTGACTGCGATATGGTAGTTTTTGACGCGCTGAAATGAGCGTTTCATTTCATTAAGCTCATGGTAATGAGTAGCAAAAAGTGTTTTGGGTTTAAAGAGTGGGTGTTCATGTAAGAACTCGGCTATAGCCCAGGCAATAGATATCCCATCGTAAGTTGCCGTGCCGCGGCCAATTTCATCTAGTAATATCAAGCTACGGTTGGAGATATTGTTCAGAATGCTGGCTGTTTCATTCATCTCTACCATAAAGGTTGACTCTCCTGAAGAGATGTTATCAGAAGCGCCTACGCGGGTAAAGACTTTGTCAATGATGCCAATTTGGGCTGCTTCTGCAGGGACAAAACTACCCATCTGTGCCATTAGTACTATCAGCGCAGTTTGTCTTAGCAGGGCGGATTTTCCGGACATATTCGGGCCCGTAAGCATGATTATTTGTTGTAATTCGGTATCCAGATATACGTCGTTGGCCACATATTCCTCCTCTAAAGGGAGCTCTTGTTCAATCACGGGATGACGGCCTTTCTTTATGTCCAAAACAAAAGTGTCATCCATTTCAGGGCGTGTATAATGGTGTGTTTGTGCTGACGTACTGAAGGACGTTAAGCAGTCCAGCTCGGCCAGTATATTTGCATTTAGCTGTATGGGGTGGATGTAATCAGAGACTTTGGTGACGAGCTCGTTATAAATCCTTTCCTCCAGCTCCGCGATGCGTTCTTTTGCTCCAAGTATTTTTTGTTCATATTCTTTGAGTTCTTCTGTAATGTAGCGCTCCGAGTTAACCAGTGTTTGTTTGCGTTGCCATTCTGCTGGTACCTTATCTTTATGCGTATTGGTAACTTCCAGGTAATATCCAAACACATTATTGTATCCAATTTTCAGGGAGGAGATATGATATTGTTCAATGGCCTTTTTTTTCATTTCTTTCAGGTAGTCCTGATCCGAGCTTAAGAGCGAGCGCAGTTCATCAAGTTCATTATCTATGCCTTCAGCGATTACATTTCCTTTTGACAACAGTGCGGGCGGGTCATTATGTAGCGAAGCTTCCAGCATGCTGCTGATATTTTCGCAGGGGTTAAGCTTTTCGCCCATGCGCTGAAGGGACTGTTGGCTACTGTTTATACAACTGTTTTTAAGGGGTTCTGTGGCTCGCAAGGCTTTTCCTATTTGTTGTAATTCGCGGGGTGTAACTTTGCGAATGGCTACCTTAGAAATCAGTCGTTCTATATCGCCTGTCTTTTTTAAGCTATGTTCGATAGTGGACTTTATCTCTTGTTGTTCAGTTAGATGTTCGACCACATTGTGTCTTTCAGTAATCTGTTCAATGTCTTTTAATGGGAGGACGATCCAGCGTTTGAGCATGCGTGAGCCCATAGGGGTAATGGTATGGTCTATCACATCAAGCAATGTCGTTGCATTTTCATTGGGGCTGTGGATGAGTTCCAGATTGCGAATAGTAAACCGATCCAGCCAAACATACTGATCTTCTTCTATTCTGTTAATTCTGGATATATGGGCCACATTTTCGTGATGAGTTTCAAAAAGATAGTGCAGTGCTGCTCCGGAGGCGATAATGCCTTTGGTATAATCCTGTACGCCAAATCCTTTTAGGGATGTTGTCGCAAAATGCTTCAATAGTAATTCTGTAGTAAAGTCTTCAGTAAAAACCCAGTCATCGAAGGTGCTGATAAAGTATTGATTGCCAAAATTCTCGGTAAATGAGCCCCGTTTGTTTTTTTGCAAGATAACTTCACTGGGCTTAAAGCTTTGTAGAAGCTTATCCACATACTCGTTAGACCCTTCTGCCAGGAAAAATTCCCCGGTAGAAATATCGAGAAAAGCGATACCACTGGTTTTGTTATCCAGATGGATGGCTGCCAAAAAATTATTTGTTTTATTTTCCAAAACATTATCGCTGGTGGCTACACCAGGGGTTACCAGTTCTGTGATCCCTCTTTTAACAACAGTTTTGGCTAATTTGGGGTCTTCCAGCTGGTCGCAAATAGCCACACGTTCACCAGCTCTGACTAGTTTTGGAAGGTAGGTTTCCAAAGCATGATGCGGAAATCCGGCCAGATCGATAGCCGATGCCGAGCCGTTGGCTCTTTTGGTTAGGACTATGCCCAGTATAGAAGCTGTTTTTTTGGCATCTTCGCCAAAAGTTTCATAAAAATCACCTACACGAAACAACAACAAAGCATCCGGATATTTTGCCTTTATCTTGTTGTATTGCTTCATCAGAGGCGTTTCGCTGTTGTTTTTTTTTGCCGCCATAAACTACAAAGGTAATACTACTTTTTTTGATCTGAGATTGAGAGCAGGTAACTTTTAAACATTTTTTTCTTATTCAACAGTTCCTTTCTATCTTTGCCGCCAAAGATAAACAATATGAATTGAGCCATGAACCGAGCCATGACAAAAATTTTAACACAAACACGCATGAGTATAAAAAAATGAAAAAATTACGTCTGCATCAGTTAAACAGGATTTCTGTAGAGGCCTTTCGACAGGCGCCAAAATTTCCACTGATCATCATACTGGATAATATTCGGAGTATGAATAATATAGGCTCTGTGTTTCGCAGCAGTGATGCTTTTCGTTTAACAAAGATTTATTTATGTGGGATTACTGCACAGCCTCCGCAAAAAGAAATTCATAAAACGGCTCTTGGGGCTACAGAGTCGATGGCATGGGAGTACCGCGAAAAAACGGAGGATGTTATTCGGGAACTAAAAAGCCTTTCCTATCAGGTATATGCTTTAGAGCAGTGCGATCAGGCTATTTCTTTAGATAGTTTCCACACTGGTGGAGTAAACACAGCTGTGGTTCTGGGCAATGAAGTTAAAGGTGTGCAGCAATCCGTGATTGATATGTGTGATGGATGTATTGAAATACCACAATATGGGACAAAGCATTCACTTAATGTCTCGGTTAGTGCTGGTATTGTTATTTGGGATATTGTCCGGAAAAACCAGCAGTGGTTTCGTCAGCAATAGCTTTCATCTGTTTTGTTC
>JBNJHE010000119.1:0-7265 GCA_051748205.1 Bacteroidota bacterium
CAATAAACAAGTCATTGCTTCGATGGGGAACTTAGATATCTTACTTATCTCTATGGATCACCAGGGACAAGATCTACAACTCCATCATCACCTTAAAAGCCCTATGCAGATATCCATAAGTGGCATTCAGGCAAACAATAATACAGCCTATGCCAGTGGTAGTTTCACCAAAAGACTCCACTGGAAAGACAATATGATTTATGCAGCAGGAGATACTGCAGGTTATAGCCTAAAGCCGGACTTGTTTTTAATGGCGTATGACATTACAGATGCTTCTTCCAACTTAAGACATTATGGTGACCCGCAGTCTGATCAAAGCCACAGCCTTTTGCTGCATAACAATATGCTTTTTCTGGGGGGCTCTTTTGCCCAAAAGCTTACTTTTTCTGACAACACCCTGCAACAAAAAAACCAACAGTTTAATGGCTTTCTTACGGCTTTTAATCTTCAACAGGGAAACACAAATCAGGGGAATATTACCCAAAACGAACCTGAAAAACATTCACCCATACCAGATAAAAAACCCGAAAAAGAAGAGCTGTCAATCCCGGAGGATACACTTGACGGAATATCACAACCCCCTATAGAAGAAACAGAACCAACACAAGACACAGCAGTGACTTCCACCGGAGGGAATGCCGACTTCTGGATAAGCGACATTGGCTATTATGGATTTACCGCCCAATGGAATTCAGTCCCGTCTGCATCTTCCTACCTGCTAAAAGTAAGTCATAATCCTGACCTTTCATCTGTTGTTGAAGAATTCCAGGACATACAGGCAGAGCCACCATTAGAAAAAAAGATTGAAGAATTATTCAGCGGAGTACAGTATTATGCCGGGCTTTATGCAAATATAAACGATCGTGAACAGTTTATTGCGAAAATACCGGTCAAAACGAAATGTAAAACTGATACTTTTTTCTTTAAGCAAATGGAAGATCATGTTCTTTTCCATATTATAGACTGCCATGGAACTATTCTGTGCATGGGAGCATACAGGAATGACACAACGATGATGCTGGGAAAATGTGCTGATGACAAAGCTAAAATTAAGGATAAAGAAGGGAAAACAATAACTACCGTCAACCCTCCAAAAATCCCTGTAAACGATGAACCCTTAAAATGTGATTCCAATGAGGTATTTATTTCATTTACCACCACAACTGCTGATGGAATAAGCAAAAAGGATTCTATCTGCATTCCTATAATAAAAGATTCGCTCATAACCTACACCGATTCCTGTACTGAACATGCTTCCCATCTTGAGCAAATTATTTGCCTGTCGAAAGAAGGAGTACATAAAGTACAAACACGATTAGATGAGATAGAAGAAATAAACAATAAAGTTATGACTAATGCCCTAAAAAAAGAACTAAAGGAAGATGATGAGGAATATAAGGAGTTAAAGCAGATGGCTGAAAAAGCCGAAGTATTAAAGACCGAAATTGACAGCCTGAGAGAGCTATATGAAGCTCGTATTCATGCTATTGCACAAAAACGAACCATCACCATTGATGTGATAAACAATGGAGCAGGCTTCACCTTTGGCCCCAAAGCTACCATTTTTAAAGCCCGCTGGAATAAATACGATGATCTCTTTAAAACACCCGGCCCACAAGTTTTGGTTGAACTTAATGTCTCCAATTTTTCAAAGAAAAAAATTAAAAGCTGGAGTGGTTACAGATATAAAACGGTTTCATCGGTTACGATGGATTTCATTGATCAGTTGGGCAACAAACCCTACCCCCAGCATAGTTTAATGCTAAGCCCTTGCATACAGGTTCGGGGCACACTAATCACCAATATAGCTGTGGTTGACCAGCTTGAAACATTAAAATCGCTGGCGTTCAGTGCGCCCAAGTATAAGATTTTCAATGCTAATTTATGGCAGGAATGTGATCCGGATTTTCTACATCCGGAAGAGGAGCGGCAACAAATAATAGACTCTCTTCAGAGTGGGCAATACACAGGCGCTGAGCTAAACACTATCCTGATCAATATGCTTATTAGTGTGATTAGCCTGGATTACCCCGGAATTATGATCAGTGATCTTGATTTCTATTTATGGGCCTGCGACCAACTGTCGGATCCATATTTTGAGATATTTCATAACAGAAACACTGCACTGGATTTCACGAGAATGATCAGGCAAAAAACACTAAAAGGCAGCACACTTTACCATAGCTATAAAACATACCGGCTTCTTAATGATATCATGAAAATTCCGGAAGCAGCCAGGGAAAGCATCACAAAAGCCCTTGAAAACTGATACTAATTTTTCGGGATAGCTTACTACTCAAAATAACGCCTTAACAACTTCATCTTAAACTTACTATAAGGCGGATATTTAAGTTTCAGCTCCCAGTAAGGATTTTTTTGCAATATGCTTTTATAATGAGTGAAAGCATCAAAACCGGCTTTTCCGTGATAAGCCCCCATACCACTGTGATTGACGCCACCAAAAGGCAAATAAGGATTGGTGATATGCATCATGGCATCATTGACAGCACCTCCTCCAAATGAAATCTGATCCAGGATATGCATTCGTTCGGCTTTATCCTTGGTAAACACATACAATGCCAAAGGTTTGGGTAAAGAATTTACCTTCTGAATAACTTCATGGCATTGGCTAAAAGTAATAACCGGCAAAACAGGACCAAAGATTTCCTCCTGCATCACGGGATCCTTAAAACTCACATCATCCATCACAGTAGGCTCCAAATAATTATTTTCGACTTCTACCCGCCCACCTGTCCTCACTTTTGAGGTGTCTATTAATTGCTGTAACCGTAGCAAGTGTCTTTGGTTAATAATCCGGGTATACGTATCCGCATCGCGAGGATCCTCGCCCTGGTTTTTGTAAATTTCTGCAATCACCAGTCCGATAAATTCTTCTTTCAGGTGCTCGTGTATCAATACATAATCGGGAGCGATACATGTTTGACCGGCATTTAAAAATTTCGCCCACGCGATTCGCCTTGCGGCAGTTTGGATATTTGCTGATTGGCATACTATAGCCGGGCTCTTCCCTCCCAGCTCGAGAGTTACAGAACTTAAGTGATCTGCTGCTGCTTTCATCACATATCTTCCAACCTCAGGACTTCCGGTATAAAAGATTTTATCAAAGGGCAGTTTCAGCCATTGCATAGCTACTTCGGCATCGCCCTGGGCAACAAAAATATAATCCGGGTCAAAGGTGTTATTGATAAGCTTTGCAATCATGGCCGAACTATTAGGCGCCAATTCGCTGGGCTTAATCACTGCTGTATTACCGGCTGCAATTGCAGACACCAGCGGTTGCAAAGTCAACAAAAATGGATAATTCCAGGTGCCAATAATTAATGAAATGCCATAGGGCTCTGGCTTAAGGTAACTTTTGCCCGGCAAATTCGGCCAGTTTGTCCTTACCCGCTTCACCGAAGACCATGCATGCACACGCTTTATGCTCTTTTTTATCTCCTGATACAACAGACCCAACTCAGTAGCATAAGTCTCAAATGAAGATTTTCCGAAGTCTTTTGCCACAGCCTGGTAGAGCTCCTCTTCATTTGAACGAATAGCATTACGTAGCTTTCTGAGTTGCTCCTTTCGGCTTGCTACAGCTTTTGTCTTGCCTGTATTATAATACTTCTGCTGATTCTCAAAAATTATTTCCGGTCTCATAATATCGCGTATTCTTTATTGGTAAAAATAACAAATCTTAACCTGACAGGTAATTTTTTAGCTGTATAAATAATCGAACCAACCACAAAATATTCAAAGAATTACATATAACCTAAATCCTCATATCTTAAAAAGCTTTGAATATGTTTTGAATTCTGGACGTTTTAGCGTTTCTTTACACTCCGAAAAACAGAGAGCGCAACACAGGAAACAACGTTTTAATTTTTTTTATTGGAAAAAATTAATGAAAGATTCGCAGCTTAATCATGGGATATTCAATAAAAATTGATCATCAGTTCAACATCATCCGCTATAAACATTATGGCACTATTGAACGAAGTGAACTGGGAGAAGCATGGAACCAATTGATAAACATCAGGGAATTCGCTAACGGGCAGTTCGATTTATTATCCGACTACAGTGGATGCCAGTTTAATATCACCGTAGGTGATTTAAAGGTAATTGAAGATTTTTTAAAATCGATCACGCACATAACACGGGGGAAAAAACAAGCAATAATTGTTGACAATCCAAAAACAACAGCGGTATCGATTATTATTGGATCCAAAATAGGTCAGGAAACAGGTTTTCATGCTGAAATCTTTTCAACACAGGATACAGCAATAAACTGGCTAAATAGTGGATAAAATCAACCCATTGCTATTTATCCTCGGTGACATAGTTTTTCATCAGCTTAAGTCTGGTTTTCTTTAAAAACATAAACTGATCCATCGCCCTGGAATAATCGATTCCTCTACGCTTAAACTCTTTAGCAACATCAATAACCATATCAGTCATCGGGTCGGTAAAGATGTTTTCTGTTTGGATATTGTGATTGTAGTATTCAACCAATTCCTGGTCCGATAATGTTTGTAAGTTCATTTAATTAAGTTTAGAAATAGTAAGACATTTTGATTAACTCAAAGATAAAAATACAAAACTTTGATTCCAAATCAAAAAAAATAGTTGACAAGCATAAAAAATCGGGCAGATGAATCAGATTATACGCCCTCTACAATAAAACAACACCAACAAAGAACATCCCCTTAACAGTTATTTTCTTTTACATATGTTATCCTTTGAGGCAGAGATATCAAAAAAAAGCAACGGTCAGGCAACAAATCGATGCAAAATGGTGTCGTATTAGTAAGTGCTCAATGTTAATTTAAGTCAGGAAACCACAAAAGGCACTTTACCCATGAAAAGAAAAGGGGCATCGTATTAAATACGAGCCCCTTTTTTATAGGTTTCTATTTTTAATTTTTAAGGCCATACAGGACATCCGATGCAATCGAGGTCATGTACATTAGCCTCAATTATCCTGGGTTTTACTTTCTTGATATGGCCAAAACACTTATCAACCTTCTTCTTTTTGGCTTTCCTCATATTCTTTGAGTAGTTTTTCCTGAACATCGCCAGGCACAGGTGCATATTCAGCAAAATCCAGAGTATAAAAAGCGCGTCCACTTGTCAGTGAGTTCAGGGCTGTTGAATATTTAGCCACTTCAGCCAAAGGCACTTTTGCTTTAATGTGCTGGTAAATACCTTCCCCTTCCATACCCATGATAATAGCACGGCGTCCTTGAAGATCGGTCATAACGTCTCCCATCTTTTCTTCAGGAACGATTACCACCATATCGTAAATAGGTTCAAGAATTTGAGGCCCTGCCTTTTTAAATGCATCACTAAAGGACATGCGTCCGGCAATTTTAAACGACACCTCATTGGAGTCTACCGGGTGCATTTTCCCATCGTAGACATTAACCACAATATCGCGGGCATAAGACCCTGTAAGAGGACCAATCTCAAGCTTTTCCATAATCCCTTTCAGGATAGCAGGCATAAATTTTGCATCGATAGCCCCTCCAACAATACAGCTGTTATAGATGAGTTTACCACCCCAATCCAGTTCATATTCGTCCGTTTTTCGTATCGGAAATTCTTTTTGTGGCTCCTTGTTTTCGTGATACGGCTCGATCATCATATATACTTCGCCAAATTGTCCGGCTCCTCCGGATTGCTTTTTATGGCGGTATGACGATTTAGCTTTTTTGGTAATGGTTTCACGATATGGAATTTTAGCTGTATAAAGTTCGATCGGTATATTGTGTACATGCTCAAACACCCATTTCACACTATTGATGTGTTGTTCTCCCATACCACGCAAAATAATCTGCCGCAATTCTTTAGAATATTCCAGGTCCAGAGAATGGTCCATATTGACAATATCTTGCAAGAAGGTACCCATTTTTTCATCATCAGAATTATTAGCAGCTTTAATCGCTGTAGTATACAATGGATTAGGAAATTCTACAGGTTCAACAATACGATCCGACACTGCGTTATCGTTCAGTGTAATATTGATTTTAGATTCCTTAAGTTTAATAGTAGCAACAATATCTCCTGCAACAGCTTGCTCTACTTTTTCCCGATTTTTTCCAGCCATCACATACAATTGAGAAACCCGTTCTTTATTTCCGGATTTTCCATTGATGACATCTTGCCCTTCAGAAATTTTCCCGGCCATAATTTTCATAAAAGCGACATCCCCAAGGTGAGACTCAATGGATGTTTTAAATATCTGAGCCGTAAAGGGATCTTCGGCATTATAGTGAAGCTCTTCTCCCTCTTTGGTTTTAACAGGGGCAGCTTGCAAAGGAGAAGGGGTGGATGTTTTAATAAATTCCATCAGGCGGGACACGCCAATATCTTTTTTAGCAGAGGAGACAAATACCGGAAAAACAGCACGATTCTGCAATCCCAGGTTCAGGCCTTTCCTCATTTCATCCAATGACAGGGTTTCATTTTCAAAATATTTCTCCATCAACTCTTCCGATCCTTCAGCAGCAGCTTCAATCAAATTCAACTGCATTTCTTGCGCACGCTCTTTTTCTTCTTCCGGAATATCCAAAACCTCAAAATTTCCCTCCCCGTCAAATTTCAACATCTTATTCAAAACCAAATCAACGATCGCATCAAAATCAGGTCCGACATTTACCGGATACTGGGCTGCAATCACTTTGTCACTGAAGTATGTTTTGAGTTGCTGTATAAGTTCTTCAAACTTCACATTTTCATGATCCATAAAGTTTGCCAGAAAAAGTGTCGGAATATTGGATTGGGTAGCATATCGCCAGCCAATTTCATTGCCTACCTCAATACCATTTGATGCATTCACTGTCATAACAGCAGTATCAGCAGCATACAATGAAGTGATCAACTCCCCGATATAATCGGAAGACCCGGGTGTATCCAGGATATTTATTTTAGTGTTGTCAAAAAAAGTATGCAATACGCTGGTAACAACACTATTGCCTTTCTCCAGCTCAATAGGTCTGTAATCGGAAGCTGTATTTTTCTGCTCGACAGTGCCCCGGCGATGGAGAACCTTTCCATGATACAGCATACTCTCGGTCAAAGTGGTTTTTCCTGACTTAGCGCTACCAATAAACGCAATATTCCTGATGTCCTTAGTTTCAAATACTTTCATAGATATTTCTGATTGATTTGTTTCTCATGCTCTTTTTTAGAGTGGGTAAAAATATAAAAAATAGCTTGAATATCTTTAAAAACAGAATATTTTAATCTGTCTAAATTTTTTT
>JBNJHE010000120.1:0-7243 GCA_051748205.1 Bacteroidota bacterium
TTAAATTACCCTAATACGTGAAACAGACAACCCGATTATCAGTTGTTTAATATACGACATAAAAAAAGCTGTCTCCGGAAAGAGACAGCTTTTTTTATTATGAAAACGGCTTTTTAGACTTTGTCCATTATGGACAAACACTATTTAATGTCTGTCAATAAAGTCGAGTGTTTGATTCAGAATGTTCGAGATCAAGGCGTGCGAAAATTTTAAACCGCAGTATACTAGCGTATATGAGGATTTAAAATTTGAGCAACAACGCAGATATCGGACATTATGGACAAACACTATTTAACCTGGAATTTTTTAGTTATAGTTCCTTTATCTGTATGCATTTGAATGAAATACATTCCAGTTTCGTAGTTTTCAACATCCAATTGAAGATTACTGGTGTTTACATCTTTACTATGCATTAGTTGCCCCATAGTATTGTAAACGCGGATATTTTCAATATTCAATTCTCCGGCTTCCACATTCAGGATGTTGTTGGTTGGATTCGGGAAGACACTCATCTGATCACTGATGTTTTCTTCCACGCTGGTAACATCTGTAATAGAAATATCGTCCAAAAGATAGTAATAGGGGCTGTCGGTAGTAATATGGAAAGCGATATAATAAACGCCGTCATTATCTACCTGAATTTCGTGTGCTTTTTTAGTGAAATCGGTAACATCCACAGAACCTAAATCAGCAACCATAGTTGTTAATGAGGCAGGATCCGGGCTTGTTCCCATAACAATTTGTACATCTTCAGGGATTGGAGTACCAAAGAAGCTACCTGCAGCATGCCAGTAACTCATTTGATATGTTTTGCCGGCTTCAAGATTTAAACATCTGGAAACTACATATTCGTCTTGTTTCACGGAACCGCCTGGAACGTATACGATCATATTACCGCTGTGTGCGGAGGTGCCGGCGTCCATAAATTCCGGTATGGTACCATCGTCATTACCATCAATGAATGTCCATGCATAATTGTCATCAGACATTTCAAAGCTTGTTGAATAGGGAATGTCTTCAGGTTCAACATTATAGAATGACGTCATTGTTGTGTCATTGCTTTGGATGGTATCATCAGTAAGACTAATATATGCTTCAACATCATACTTCTGATAGGAAGAGGCATCAATTGCAGTTGGGAATGTATACATCAGCGTATCACCGGGGTTAATGGTATCAGTGATCGTTTCGCTAACTGCAGAACCGCCGTTAACCGTATAAGAAGCATCAATATCCGTGATGGTGTCTGTACCATTGTTGTAAATTCCGATTTCAACATCTGCTGAAGTTAGGTTACAAGCAGTATTGATCTCTGTAATTCCGGTAATGGCAGCATCGTCACTAACCGGGTTGGTGATTACGCCTTCGAGCATCCAGCGGCCCATGTCAGCACTCATTGTTAAGTTGCCTCCATTCAGTCCACCTACATAATAAAATTTATCTCTTCGGGCCGGATCTTCTACCTGTGTATTCAAGGGGAAATATCCTGATGCCGGGTTTAAGATTTGTGCAAAACCTACATAGATATCTTCATCTTCTACGTTGAATGGCGCGATAGGCAATTCAACATAAGTATTTGTATCGGCTGGCGTGATCAATACAGGCTGTCCTGTTGAGAGGATATCGCCGTTTGCATTCATTAATACACCATAAAGTTCATTACCTGCTGCAGAACCGGAAACATTCACGCGGGCAGCACTAACTGATTTTTTACCGTTCACATGATATTTGGCTACCATCATACCTTCACTATCATTGAAACCGATCCCCTGATCAATTTCAGAGGTGTCCGCATGATTGTAGGTGTCTGTGGTTACTTCCTGATAATAATCTGCGGAATTGTTTGCATTGTTATCATCATCAGCTAAGGTAATGTTTATATTGTTAACCCCTGTATTAGCAGGATCGAAACTGTTAAATGTAATGGTATCTGAAGCCAGTGAATTTAATGAAGAAATTGTCATTGTATCCTGGAAAGTATTATCCCCTGAAACATTCAAATAAACGTCTATGTTGCTTTGATTATCTGTTCCCTTGTTATTGATTATGGCAGAGATGGATTGTGGTGATCCTGCATCTTCAGGTGATTTTCCTAAAGCATAGAGAGCCTCAACAGCAATGTCATTTGCAGCGCAACCGTTGCCGATATTATAAACAAAAGCCTGGCTGGAGCTGAATGAATAACTGGAGTCAACCAGTGAATTATCCATATATACTTCATATCCACCGGGAGACAATATCCCGTCACCATAAGAGTCATTTATTTCTAGTGTATAGCAACCGGAGCTTAACACGCAAATATCTGTTGTATAGACACTGTCTGCAGTTTCATAAACAGGACTTTCGGAAACCACCTGATTACTTTGATCATAAAGTGTCCAGGATATTTCTGACGGATAGTCATCTGTGTGGATTTTTACGGATAGCTTGCTGTCAGCACTTATTACTGAAGTATAAGCTGTGTCATTGCTGTTATTGCTGTCTTGCGGATAAGCAGTATAAGCTTCAATATCATAGGTTTGATAAGTAGACAAATCGGCTTTAGTGTTGAACGTATAATCCATTGTGGTTCCGGGAAGTAAAGTATCTGTTATTGTTTCAGTAACGGGAGAGGCTCCGTTAATTGAGTAATGTACATCAAAGTCATCAGTAATAGAGTCTGCACCAAAGTTTTCAATGGTGATGGAGACATCTTCACTGGCAGTTTGTGTACAACTTGTATCATTATTAGGTTCGTTAACAGAAGTCACACCGATTTCATAAGGGTCTGGTTGGTATACTTCTATATCGTCAACAGCAAGCAAAAACTGATCGGTTGAGTTATTACGGAAAGCGATAAACACATCCTGCCCGGCATAGGCGTTAAGGCTTTCTGTCCGGGAAGTCCAGGAGCTGTTTTCCGCTCCTGTAGAAAACAATACTGTGCTGAAGCTGGAAACCAAAGAGTCTGTTGTAGAGATTAATACTTCATAGCCATCAGGATAATTACTGTCATAGGCTATGGCGTTCCAGCTAAGTTTAGCTCCATTGGGAATCGTAATTTTAGGGGTAACTAACCAATCATCGGCAGTACCGGCAGGGTCATACCAGGAAGTGGAAAGTGCCGTATAATCCGAACTGTCTAATAAGTTTGGATTAGCAACCCATGCATCGGTTACATAATCAACTTGTGATGCCGGGGTATTTCCGTCTTCATCATAAAGTGTGAAAGTTGCCGGAATGGAACCGGATGAAAAATCTTCGGAGAAGATAATCGTTGCTTTGGAAGCATTTGATTTTGGTTTCTTTTTGTCAAATGATTGTTGTATATCATTTGCACCCATAAGAACAGGTTGCTCTTTGGGAGCTTTACCCTGATTTGGGTATTTTACATCTTTCCTTTCAACTACCTGACCTATTGCCAGTGTGCTGATAAGTACTCCGATGATCGTAAGTTTAAGGTTTTTAATCATAATTCTTTTATTTTGTTAAAAATTTTATTTGATTTAACTCCCTTTAGGACAAGTCCTTTATGGGGATTTAAGCAAATTCATGCAAATATACGAATTTTTAAAAGGGTAAGGGTGATTAATTACAAGTTTTTCACCAGCAGTCTGGGTTCCAACATGTCCATGATGCTATATTTTACCCCTTCTCTTCCCAATCCGGATTCTTTCACTCCGCCATAGGGCATATGGTCTACGCGGAATGTCGGCACATCATTGATAATTACTCCTCCGACTTCCAGTTTTCGCCAGGCACGGTTCATGCGATCTATACTGTCTGTAAAAACTCCGGCTTGTAGTCCGTACCGGCTGTCATTAATCATGTTTAATGCTTCATCAAAATGATCAAAAGGTTCTACGGCAACTACTGGACCGAAGATTTCCAAAGCACAAACTTTCATCATATTTGTTGTTTTGGTAAGGATCGTGGGTTTTACCATAGTGTTTTCACGTGTGCCCCCGGTTAGTACCTGAGCGCCTTGCTCTTTGGCTTCGTCTATCCATGATTTAACACGTTCTGCATTATTTTCATCGATCATGGCGCTAACATCCGTGGAGCTTTCCAGTGGAGAGCCCAATTTCAATTTTTCTGTTTCGGCTGTAAACTTCCGGGTGAATTCTTCAAAAATATCTTTCTCTACGTAAATGCGTTGAGCATGAATGCAAACCTGACCCGAATAGGCAAAAGCACCAACAAGGCATTTTTTTACTGCCAGGTCAATATCTGCATCTTTTGTTATGATCACACCCGCATTACCCCCTAATTCCAATACGACTTTTTTCTTTCCGGCATTTTGTTTCATTTTCCAGCCTACTTCAGGCGAACCGGTGAATGTAAGCAGTTTTAGCCGTTCGTCCGTTACAAGCTGGTTGCCGCTTTCCCGGTCCATGGGTAAGACGGAAAAAGCACCTTTAGGTAACTCCGTATTATGGATGATTTCGGCTAAAGCAAGAGTGGATAGAGGAGTAGAACTTGCCGGTTTAAGAATAACCGGGCAGCCTGCAGCTAAAGCAGGTGCAATTTTGTGGGTTGCCAGGTTCAGTGGAAAGTTAAAGGGAGCTATAGCAGCTATTGTACCTACCGGGAAATATTTAACCCAACCTTCTTTGTTTTCTCCGGCCGGAGTCCAGTCCAGAGAAATATGTTCAGCAGGCAGGCGGCGCGCTTCTTCCGCAGCCACACGGAAGGTTTGGACAGCACGTTTTACTTCACCTTTAGCATATTTTAAGGGTTTCCCGGCTTCCATAGCCAGTAGTTCTGTATGATAGTCCAGATTGGCTTCCAGGGCATCAGCAATTTGATTGAGTATTTGGGTTCGCTTCCAGCCCGGCAGATTAGCCATTTCTTCTTCTACGCTTTGAGCCTTCCGGATGCAGGTTTCAAGTTCTTCTTTTCCTGCTTTGCTGGTGATGGCAAATGCTTTATTATCGTATGGATTGTGGATTTCATAAGTATTGGTTGTATGACCAAACTCTCCGGCTAAATAAATGTCAAAATGTTTCATCGCTTATATGTTTTTGTTGCTGCAAAGGTACAAAAGCCCGGATGGAATAAACAGGATCAAAAACCTATTTTATCAAATTTAGAATTTGCTTTGCCGGGTTCATATATTCTTGTAATTGATTGCTACCGGCCTGAAGGCTATTGCTATTAATAAAACGGGAAAAGTAGAAATACACTGATATCCCAAATAATATGACTTACGATATTTATCGTTATCGATTGATATTTCATATAAATCCAGCCCCAGAAAATACCTCCTGTTAGTGCTGCCAGAATAAGCACCGGATTTCCTGTTGCCAGGTGGATTAAGGTGTAGATGAGTGTTCCCAGAATAAAACCGGTTATTTTGCCATAGCGGCGCATAAAGTTACCTTGTATGTAGGCCCGCCAAAACAACTCCTCGCCGGGACCGATAACCAGCAGCATTAAAAGACCTATTCTTAAACTGCTTGCATCTCCTTTAAAATCATATACATTGCTGATGTTCTGGTCTGCAAAACTTAATATCTGCCGGATAATAAAATTACCGGCATAAAAAACCAGATACAAGATGACCGCTGAGATAAGACCCCAGAGAAATTTTTTCCTGAAGCCGGTTTTCAGATCATCAACCAGGGTATCTTTAAAATAATGGTCAGTGCTTAAACCCAAAGAAGTCAGGATGATAAGGTTGATTGTCATCCACCACCAAAAGTCGAAAGGCCCTATCTGTTGGACAACAAACATTGGCACAAATAAGACCAGCGCAAAAATAACAATAGGGTAAAAGTATTTTGACAAGGCTGATGTATTCATTTTTTGTGTCTTTTGGATTTATGCTAATGGTAAAAACAGTTCCAGTAATAAAGCCAGAGTAGACAGCATGCCAAAACTAAGGTTAAGTTTTGCCGTAGCTCCATCCAAAGCGATAAAGTCCATGGGTCTTACCGGTTTTTTTCGTTTGTTTGCTTTTTTCCAAAGGTTAATTGCTTTAGGTAGTGCCAGCATCGTTATTAAAAAAGTATAAGGTAAAGCCGGAAACGAGGGAAAGAAAAAATGAGGGATAAGAATTAATCCCAATACCATCAAAAACGGGCCGTAAATCAGGAAACCATAATAGCGCAATGATTTTTTATCACCCAACAGGGAGGCAATTGTAATGATGTTCCCTTTTGTGTCGGAATGAATATCCCGCCAGTTGTTTGCATGAAGTATAGCAATTACAAGGGTAGACATCGGTACCGACCATAATACGGGTATCCAGCTCAGCTCGCCTGTTTGTACAAACCAGGCTCCTAAAGCACCTAAAATACCAAAGTTGAAAAATACAGCTATATCTCCCATGGCATTGTATTTCAGGGATATTTTCATGGAATTGGAATAGAAAACCCCGATAAGTAATCCGCCCAGACCAATGAACAGCAATTCAATACCGGTCTGCCACACCAGAAAAATCCCGATCAATGCTCCGGTGATGTAAAGGCTGATATAAGCTGTTTTGGCTTCTTTTAAACCTATTATTCCTCTTACAACTCCTCCGCTGACCGGATTAGGTTGTTTATCCAGACCACGGCTGAAGTCATAAACATCATTCATGATATTCGAGGCCCCGTGCAAAATGACCATTCCGATAAAGGCAAGCAATGCATATCCGATATTAAGACTAACGCCACCGTATACAACAGCAAGGACAGTCCCGAAAATTACGGGCATAGTTGAAGCGGGAAGGGAAAATGGGCGAATGCTGATCCACCATTTTTTTAAAAATCCCGGTTTATGTGTTTCTTTTGACATTTTATTGTTATTTATTTCACAAGACAAAAGTATAACTATCTATTGTCTTTTTATTAAAAAGTAGCAGGTAAACAGAACTCAAATTAAAAAGTTTTAAAATTTAAGTCTTTTTTAACATTTATGAGGATGTGTAATATAACAAACCCAAAAAACATCGCAACCCCACGATGGGAGATTTTCGCACCTCCGGCGGACGCAGCTCACTACGCAAACCCTCGCTAACATTCGGTTTTGCTCCGTTCGAAAAGACCCCGGTTATGTTAAAAGGAAGGGGATGGAAAAACGGCCACATTGTGTTACGCAATTCGGCTTTTTACAGGAAAGCCATTTAAAAACGTCGCAACGATGCGCCGGGAGATCTTCGCGCCTCCGGCGGACGCAGCTCACTCCGCAAACCTCCGCTCCGCTTCGGTTTGCTTCATTCGAGATGACAGGGGTTTTAATAATTGATGGGAAAAATGGAAAAACGGCCACAGCGTAT
>JBNJHE010000121.1:0-7185 GCA_051748205.1 Bacteroidota bacterium
ACGAATCAAGAAAATTCACCACAGAGACACAGAGAACACAGAGGACTTCGCATTGTCACCTCCGTGTCCTTTGTGCCTCTGTGGTTTTTTAAAAGAGCAGTAGCGAGATTTAGAAATTGGAAATCAGTCAATCAAAACTCTGGTTGTGTTTACATAAAACCTAAAGCTTATCAGTGTAAATCAGCTTAAAGCTTTTCTGGATTGTTTTTTGAGATGACATAATGCTAAGTCGGCCTATTAGCATTTGCTGGCTGGAGATTTGTTTTAGTTCTACTTCAAAAGAAAGATCTGAATTGCCAGGAGATATTTGTTGTCTTGGGCTTTCATATAGTTTTCGACCATAAATGTCAAACAGCTCCAGTTTGATATCACCTTTGTAATCCTGTTGAGTTTTAATATGCAACGAATTTCTGAACGGATTTGGGAAAATAGTAATCGTTTCTTCTTCCATTGTTGGCATTTCAAAGATACCTGTGCTATTATTTCCACAAATCGTATCAGGCTGCTTTGCCCACACTCGCTCGTAAAGCAAGCGATGACCTTTGTCATTGAGATGGACACCATCTGAGTCGAAATCAGGCAGAATGTGTCCATTGCTATCGGCTATACCGTACCAAAAATCAATGGCATAGGAACCATAAATAGCAAAAATAGAATCACGCATATCTTTTTGTATTTGCTGCGCTGTATTACTTGAAAAGTTCCTGGGTTGAGTTGTACATACCCACAGATGGACAGCCTGTGAATCTGCCTTAGCAGAAATAATATCAAAATTACTAAGCTGAGTAGGCACATCAAACCCATAAGCCGCATCATTAGATGGAAGATTGATAATAACGGAAGCGGGATTCAGTGAAAGTGCTTTGCTAATATTCCTGTTTGTATCTGGTTGAATGCTGCCGCTTACCGGTGTTCCAGTAGGAAGCAAATGAAAGCTTGTATATCCTCCTTTTGCAAGGTTTGTAACCCAATACCGTGTGTCTTTCTGGTATATTTTATTTCTAAGCCGGTTTACCCATGCACTGTCAGAAGCACTGGCACCTGCACCGGCTGCCGTGGATGAGCCAACAACTACAATTCCACAAGAACTGGTATCCGTGGATATCTCAAAAGTGTTGCTGCTGATATCCATCAGTGTATCAGCTCGTATGCGGACTTTGCATTCCACTGAAGGTGTATTGGGTATGGTCCAGTTATATTTCCCGGAAACCATCATGGTATCGATGTTTATCCAACTTGATCCATTATCAATGGAATAATCGATAATAACTTCATTCGGAGAGTAATTATTCAGTACAATATCCACCGTTTTGCCTACTTGCCAGAACTCATTTCCTTGCGGTGAAACCAGTTCCAGTGAAGGCGCAATCGTGGTGTCAGCAGCATATTCCAGTTGCAAGGCACCAAGGTAAAAAAAATTGTAGCTGTTATTGTTATTAGGTCCGGCAGTAACCTCTATGGTAAGCATGCCTGCAGCAGAAGGTTTCATCTGAAAGACAACCATGGAGTCTGTGTTATTGGCTACCTGAAGAAAAGCACTATCTGTTGCCTGTCCTGTGACGATATACTTTGTTTCCCTATTATCGCTAGCCATACGTGAAGCAAATAGCTTTAGCGTATAGACTTTAGCTGTATCCAAACCGCTAATTTCAATGGCTCCTGTGGAGTCTACTCCGCTTCCGAAAACTTGCAAATTACCAAAAAAGCTGTCACCACTGGCTGAGGCCGGAATACCAAGCGAAGAAGCCGGACTATTAGTACCACTGGAGTTTATCCCACTAAACCCATCAGTAATAGAAATGTTTATCTGTGTTTGCAGTCCGTAGTTATTGTATAAGTTGTTGACGGCAACACTGTTGTTTACATTGCTAAGGTTATTCCAGGGTAGAGGTGAGCTTTGACTACCGAAATCAACTAAAACAGAATGTGTTTGTGCAAAGAGCGAAATGCTAAATAAGGAAATAAATAGAATAAGGTAAATCGTAAGCTTCATAACGTATTTTATTTGATACTCTCCAAAAATAGGGAAAAGAATTATGAATTACGAATTACGAATCAAGAAAATTCACCACAGAGACACAGAGAACACAGAGGACTTCGCATTGTTACCTCCGTTTCCTTCGGGCAGGGCTGCTACATCAAACTGAAGGTTTTGGCCTTAACGTGAACAGCGGTTTTCGGCTGCTGCCTTGCGTGGTATTGGAAGGCTGTTCAATGCTTATCTGAACATTGCCGGTAGCATTCATAGAACTAAAATCCCATTTTTGAATATTTGCTTTGATTTTATGCTGAATATTGTATTTTTGCGATGAATTTTTAACCAGCAAATAAGATTATTATGGCTGACACATCAGATATTAAAAACGGATTATGCATCGAACAAAATAATGACTTGTATCAGGTAGTAGAGTTTCAGCATGTAAAGCCAGGCAAGGGGCCTGCTTTTGTACGCACCAAGCTGAAAAGTTTAACTACAGGAAAGATGCTTCAGGAAACCTTTGCTTCAGGTCATAAAATTAAAACAGCGCGAATTGAACGTCGTCCTTACCAGTATTTGTATCAGGATGACACAGGCTATCATTTTATGAATAATGAAACCTTTGAGCAAACCAACATCCCTGAGGACTTAATAACGGCCCCTGGCCTTATGAAAGAAGGTCAGGAAGTAGAAATTTTGTTTCATGCAGAGACAGAAAGCCCGTTAACCTGTGAGCTCCCTCCTTTTGTAGAGCTTGAGATCACTTATACCGAGCCGGGGGTAAAAGGGGATACGGCAACCAACGCGCTAAAAGAAGCCACAGTAGAAACAGGGGCCACAGTTCGCGTACCACTTTTTATCGACAACGGGGAAAAAATAAAGGTTGATACCCGTACCCATGAATATTCAGAAAGGGTAAAAAAATAATCAGCTAACGCAACTTTGGGGCGATGTTCTATCTGTCCGTAGCACACTACAGCAGCGGCTATATCAATCTACAAACCGGCATTTTAATAAACTGTTTTATTCTTCAGTTGTATTTCTGACTTGTGCTTATGGTATATATCAAGAGCCACAAGGATAGCAGCCATGCCCCAAAAAGGTACAGCGGCTTTATCACGCGTAAGGAAATTATTCAACAGCCCATGTGTCATATAGGTGACAAAAGACAGCAACACTGCGGCAGCCAAATATTTAGTATATTTATTTTGGGCACTTTGATAGACCTTGATGCCGGTATACAGAATGCTTCCGAAGAGAAACAGCACCGTCAACAGCCCCATAACACCCATTTCTGAAAGCGGACCAAGATATTCGGAGTGGGCATTCCCTCTGTCACCAGCATTGGTGCTAATTATTGTCCGTTCGTAAGAGTATTGGTATGGTGCATAAACAAACTGATATGTCCCCGGGCCCCAGCCCACTACCGGGCGCTCCTCAAACAGCCGTAAAGCTGCACTCCACCGATTAATGCGCTCCAGGTTGGAGGCATCTGTAGATATATTTGACATAGACTGTATATGCTCAGCTACGGTTGCAGAAGAATCCTGCTTGTTCTTTTCTAAACGCATAAGAATCTCTGTCTTAAGCGAAAAGAACACTACTACCAACCCGATGATGGTGTAAATAATATACTTAAACTTAATCTTCAGCCACAGTATAAGTAAAACACCGGCAGCTACTGCAACACTTAGCCAGGCAGCCCGACTATAACTCAGCACAAAGCCCACTAAAAGGATAAAAAACAGGGTACCGGCAAACAAACGGTTGGTACGCGTATATTCCTGTTTGCTAATAATCAACAAAAAACCAAATGGGATAAAAAAAGCAATCAGCGCACCATAGGAAGTATGATCATTATAAAATGGAGTCATAATCCAGTGTGCAGTATCAGAATCGAAGGAATGCATTGCATGGTTGATCGTAGTGTAAATAATAACCATGACTAAGGCCAGATAATAAAGCCATCCGAAACGTTTGATATTGGAAGCATCCTTAAATAACACCAGGCCAACAAAGTAGAATGGGACAATAAACCAAAGACGGGCAATCAAATACTTAAAAGAAACCATGGGGAGTTCACTGGTCACCGAAGTAATCAACACCCAGGCCAGATTCAAATAAATAGCAATCGAGACAGGATGCCGTAACATCTTATGATCGAAAGGATTTTCGATCATCGCTTTAAAGATCACCAATAACAATACCCCTGCCATAAGTGGCTCGGTGGGAATAGAAACTGCCAGCTGAGCATTATAATCGCTGAAGTTTACGGCTAATGGGGTGAAAAAGGTAATCAGATAAATAACCTTGTCTAAGGAAAACAGATAAAGCCAAACGATGAGTGCCAGAGCAGGCAACAAGCTCAACCAAAAAAATTCATTGGCTATAAGGACAGCATTTAAAGCTATAAACAAAAAGCCTACAGCAAAGACCCAAAACCGTGGAGAATTTTTTATGCTGGATGGCAATAAGTTATTCATCAAGCTTAGACGTAATTGTTCGTATATTTTGATAAATAATAATCGTCATCAGGGCCAGGATAAATGCACCTAAAGCAGTAACTACAACTATAAGCCAGCGTATAGGATAAGCTTTTCGTTCGGGAGGATAAGCTTTTTCCACTACAAATTTGTGAGGCAGGTCAGACTCTGCATCCATCTTTGCCTCTTCATATTTGGCTTTCACCTCACTCAAATGCTTTTTTTCATATTCCAGGGCATCCCTTAGTGAAACATAAGCCCCGCCATATTGTGCCAGGATCTCCAGCTTTTCATTAAGTCTTTGAATAGCAGCATTATTTCCTTTTGCCAGTTGCTTGGCCAGCTCTTCATTAATTCTTTCTGCCTGTGACTCATAATCATGAATACCCATACGGCGCAACTGACTCAGGGAGTCCTCCATAGTATTGACTTCCTGACGCAACTTAAAATATTCATCTCTAACCATCTGAAAAGCCTTTAACGAACGTTGGCGTTGCATATCAGTTTTTACCGAATCGTACAAACGTGAAATATCATTGGCAATATCAGCAGCCATCTGAGGGTCAGTATCCAGCACTGTAACCTCAACAGCCATATATTCAGTCCGTTTAAAGTTAATATTATCCCTGTAATTCTGGTATAACTCAGTCATTTTATACCTGGCATCCGGAGCTATATCATAATGTTCCATCAGGTTATACTTCTGAATAATGCGGCTGCGAATAGGGTTAGAGTTCAACACCTGTAACATCTGCTCAGCCTGTTCTTCCTCTCCAAACTCCATAATGTCTTTGGTATTGCCGATATTATCAGCCAGCAATGCGCGTGACACAGAATTTGACGATGAAGGAAACATAATAACCACACCCTTGTATTTGGGGCTAATAAATGCAGGGCCGGAAAAAATAGCGGCACCTATGGCTGCCAGCAAAGTAATAATAACCAGTGTATATTTCCAGCGCCATAAAAAGATAATGAAATTGGTGGATTCAAACTCACGATTTTTACGATTCTTTTCTGCCATGTTACAAACAATATAAGTGTCTTTTAAAGCCACCAAAAGTAACCAATTTTCTCTTAACAGATAAAAGAAATTCAAAAGAAGCTTAGTCTAAACCCTTTTCTTCAGGCGAAAATTGCAAAATATGGATAAACTGTTTTATTGATATCAGGCGCAGGATAAAAGCCCACAGTATTGCCAGGGCCACCACAAAGACAGCATTATAGGGCCATAATTCACTAATCTGAGGTTGCCAGACAACCAACGCCAACACCCCAAAAACAAATGCGACAAAGCGTGTCAGATATGTCAAGTCAAACTTAAGACGAAATACCATGACCGCAATCATAACCTGAGCCAAAGATGTCAAGCCTTGTGTTATCAGGCTGGCTATGGCCGAGCCCACCGATTCAAGCCCTGGTATTAAGATCAGATTTAGCACAACATTTAATATCATTCCACCTCCCGCTACAAGGTTCAACTGTTTCATGCTTCCATTAGCTGTAAGCAAAGTACCAAAAACATAGGTCACAGACATGGCCACAAAACATCCCATCAAATACTGAAAGATCAAAGATGATTGGGCAATACGCTGATCAAAAAGTGCCTGGCTTTCCCCTGCATGCTGAGGATAGATGCTACTCATCAATTCAGTTGAATACATCAGGGAAAACATCAAAACTGTCACTGACATAACAAACAAAATATTTAGCGCTAAACGCATCAAATCATGAACTGGTTGCTTTAGCTTTATCATCCGGGCAAAGATGGGCAGGAGCAAAGCTGCAAACAGATAGCTGATATTATTGGCTGCATCAAGTAAACGATAAGCCGTAGCATAAACACCGGCCTGCTGTTGTCCATGATCCAACATGCGCTCCAGCATAACGGAGTCGACTTTATAGTAGAGCATCATCAACAAAACCAACAATGCGTATGGAGCGCTTTGTTTAAGAATCATCAGGCTAAAAGGAAGCTTAAAACTGAATGACAAAGATCCGGCCCGGTGTGAAACATGATAAAAGGCGAAAGCAAAGGTCAAAGCATAAGCCAGGGTTTGGGCATACACAAACCATTCGATCTGAAACTCCTGATTAACCACATTACCCCAAAGCAAAACACTGCATATCCCTATCATCAATAGACGGTCGAGAACTGAAATAAAACTGTCAATACGAAAAAGATGTAATGCAGCTATATTAGAACGCAGATATAAAATAAAGGACAAAAGAAACTGATTCAGTGTTAAAAATGCGAGCATTTTCATCTGCGTCGCGCTATAATCGATACTAATCGCCACTCCAAAAGTTATCAGCAAGTAAATCACCGCCAGCAACAGGCGCAATGAAACAATATTGGAAAAATGCTTCTGCAACAACTGCCGGTTTTGGGCTATATTACGATTGTTATAGTTGGTAATGCCAAAGTCTAATAAAATATTAAACAGAAAAGAGAAATTCAGCAGAGAAAAATAAAAACCATAATCGGCCGAGCCCACGGTATTTTGCACTGTAAGGTCAATCCCCAAAATCCAAAACGGCTTCACCAGCAGGTTTAATGAAAGCAACAAAATCAGATTTAGTAAAAATTTTCTCTGCATACTGCAAAGATATCCAAAATACAACAGATAAAGCGCTAAAACAACAAGCAAGCTGTTGTGCCAGATTTTTTCTATTTTTGACCGGATGAACCGAGCCATGATTCGCCTAAGGCGGAACACACAC
>JBNJHE010000122.1:0-7098 GCA_051748205.1 Bacteroidota bacterium
TGGAAGGTATCGACCTGCTTACTGAAGGTATTTTGACACTGAGCAAGGTAGCAGAAATGCTGAAGAAGTATGATAATAAAACGCAGCTTGATAAAGGCCCTGCAGATCAAATTGTAAAAATGCTTCGTGAGTCGGATGAGGTGAACTTTATTGTTGGTACGCGGATCAATATAGCTCATCAGGATCCGAGTTTGCCGGTAGAGCTGGAAATTCGGCGAACAGTAGTGCGACGCATTGCCCGCTTGCTGGAAGATAAGTTTTTAAAAAATGTCACAATACAGTTTATCTGATTGCCTGTTTTTTAATACGGTAAGGGATAATAAAATCAGCAGGGCACAAAAGTTCCTGTTGTAGTTCCTGTTGTTAAAAAATTACAGGCATAAAAAAGCCCCGCCGTGGCGGGGCAAAAAATAGCAGGAGGGTATCACGCTATTCAGCATCTTCATACTCTGCAATGATATTTTTCACATCATCAGGAGACACACGGCCGTAGGTTTTATCACCCACCATAACTACCGGTGCCAGGCCACAGGCGCCAACACATCGCAGACAGTTAATAGAATACTTTCCGTTTTCTGAGGTTTCGCCAACTTCGATACCCAGTTGGCGTTTGAACTCATCAAGTACGATTTCTGCTCCCCGGACATAGCATGCAGTACCGGTACAGATCGAAATAGGATAACGGCCTTTCGGCGTCATGGTGAAAAAGGAGTAAAATGTTACAACCCCAAATACTTTGGCTGTTGAGACATTCATTTCCTGAGCTACTATTTCCTGAATCTCAGCCGGAAGGTATCCAAAGTAGTCCTGAGTACTATGCAAGACATTGATGAGTGTCTCGGGATCGTTATTATATTCCTTTGCAATCTCTTTTATTTTGTCTACATCCTTTTGATGTAGTTCTACTTTTACACTTGACATGGCATTAAATTTTTATGGTGAAATGCTTATTTTTTTATCCAACGTTTTTGACGGTCGAAATAATGTGTATGCAGCTGTTCATGAGCTTTTGCGCTGCCGGGTTTTCCATAATAGTTTTGGTAGAGTTCCTGTACAAAAGGATTTTCGTGCGACTTGCGGATAGCTTTTCCGGCATCTTCCTGATAAAGTGCTTTCTGGCGTGCTTTTAAGATGCTGGAATTGCCATGGTGCAGAGGTTGTCCTCCACCACCGATACAACCGCCGGGGCAAGCCATGATTTCAATAGCATGAAAGTCTGATTTGCCGGCTTCAATATCTTCAAGTAGCTTGCGAGCATTTCCCAGGCCATGGGCAATGCCAATACGAATTTCCTGTCCATCAAAATCTACGGTAGCCTCCCGGATGCCTTCCATGCCGCGCAGTTCTTCAAAATCTACTTTTTCAAGCTTTTTGCCTGTTTGGATTTCATAGGCTGTTCGGGTAGCGGCTTCAATAACGCCCCCTGTTGTTCCAAAGATAACTCCGGCACCCGTTGATTCTCCCAGGGGCTTGTCAAAGTCATCATCTTCCAGGGTGTTAAAGTCTATATTGGCTTGTTTGATAAGATGCGCCAGTTCGCGTGTTGTGATGGAATAGTTCACATCCGAATCGCCATTGACAGAAAACTCATCTCTGCCGCGTTCATATTTTTTAGCAACGCAGGGCATGATAGAAACAACAACGAGGTCTTCGCGCTGGGTATTAATTTGCTCAGCAAAATAATTTTTAGCAACAGCGCCAAACATTTGTTGTGGTGAGCGTGCTGTAGACGGAATGTCTTTAAGCTCGGGAAACTGATGTTCGAAAAAGCTAACCCAGCCCGGGCAGCAGGAGGTGAGGATAGGCAAATTGACCTCCTTGTCGCCGTTGAGGTGTTTGTTTAGGCGGTCGAGGAGTTCGGTGCCTTCTTCCATGATGGTGAGGTCGGCAGCAAAGTCCGTATCAAAGACATAGTCAAAGCCCAGATCGCGCAAGGCGCGTGTCATTTTTCCGGTAACCAGTGTTCCTGCCTCCATGCCAAATTCTTCGCCCAGGGCTGCTCTGACAGCCGGCGCTGTTTGAACAACGACTTTCTTTTTAGGATCGGCCAAAGCACGCAGCACATGGTTTGAATGGTCAACTTCGGTAAGCGCACCGGTGGGGCAAACAGCCACACATTGTCCGCAATAAGTACAGGGAGAATGCTCGAGGTTTTGCTCGAAAGCAGGTGCTACCACAGCTTCAAAACCACGATTGATCCCTGATAATGCCCCGACAGTTTGTACGTCGTTACACATGGTCTCGCATCTGCGGCAGTTAATGCATTTATCCATATCACGGATAATTGCTGGCGAAGTGTCTTCGCGGTATGTCGATTGCTCGCCGGGATAATGAATTTCGCGGATTCCTAAATCCTGCGCCATTTTTTGCAAATCACAGGTGCCGTTTTTTGCGCATATCAGACAATCGAAAGGATGATCGGATAAGATAAGTTCTACAACTGTTTTGCGGGCATTTAAGACACGTGCTGTGTTTGTTCTGATAACCATGCCATCCCAGCATTTGGTAACGCAGGAAGGCATCAGATTCTTTGCTCCCTCAACTTCGACTACACATACACGGCAGCCGCCCGGATTATGCTTTACACCCATACCCTCAAGCTCCATATAACATAAAACCGGGATGTTGATGTTGATTTTTTTCGCTGCCTGGTAGATTGTCGTTCCTTTTTCGACTTCTACCGGTTTTCCGTTTATGGTGATATTAATCATTTCTTGCATTGTTCGTTTCCTCTTGATTTAAATGATCTCAACTGCACTAAACTTACAGACATCCAGGCAGTTGCCGCATTTGATACAGAGCTCCTGGTTGATATTGTGTACTTGCTTTTTCTCTCCACTGATACAGTTGACCGGACATTTGCGGGCACAAGCAGTACAACCCACACAGTTTTCTTCGATGATGTGATAACTCATTAGGTTTTTACAACTTCCGGCAGCACATTTCTTTTCTGTTACATGCTGCTCATATTCTTCCCAAAAGTTTTCCATGGTAGAAATAACAGGATTCGGAGCTGTTTGTCCCAAACCACATAAGGATGTTTCTTTTATGACCGCACTCAGATTTCTGAGCTTATCCAGGTCTTCGGGTACTCCCTTGCCTTCAGTGATCTTGTCAAGGATTTCATAAAGGCGTTTGTTGCCTACGCGGCAAGGTGTGCATTTGCCGCAGCTTTCTTCTACTGTAAAGTCAAGGTAAAATTTAGCCACAGAAACCATACAGTCATCTTCATCCATAACGATCATACCACCGGAGCCCATCATAGATCCAACAGCAATCAGATTATCATAGTCGATAGGTGTATCCAGGTGTTTTTCTGTTAAACATCCCCCGGAAGGGCCACCGGTTTGAACAGCCTTGAACTTTTTACCGTCTTTGATGCCGCCACCAATCTCAAAAATCACTTCTCTGAGGGTAGTGCCCATAGGGACTTCGATAAGACCTACATTATTTACTTTGCCAGCAAGCGCAAAAACCTTGGTTCCGGTGGATTTTTTGTTGCCTATTTTGGCAAACCAATCGGCCCCTTTGTTAATAATCACGGGGATATTGGCAAAAGTCTCTACATTGTTGACATTGGTTGGCTTGCCGCGAAAACCTGATTCGGCAGGGTAGGGTGGTTTCACTGTAGGTTCACCTCTTTCGCCTTCCATGGAATGGATCAGGGCCGTTTCTTCGCCACAGACGAAAGCGCCCGCCCCATAACGCAGCTGGATATCAAAATTGAACCCGCTGCCAAAAATATCATTTCCAAGTAGGCCATACTCGCGGGCTTGGTCGATGGCCATTTTGAGGCGTTTGATCGCCAGGGGATATTCAGCCCGGATATAAACAAAACCTTGAGTAGCACCAATTGCGAAGCCATTAATAACCATCGCTTCAATTACGGAGTGAGGATCGCCTTCCAAAATGGAACGGTCCATAAACGCGCCGGGGTCACCTTCGTCGGCATTACAAACAACGTATTTTTCATCCGATTCATTGGCGTTGGCAAACTGCCATTTCAGTCCGGTAGGGAAACCGCCACCACCGCGTCCGCGCAGGCCTGAATTTTTGACTATTTCAATGGTTTTCTGATCGCCGAGTTCACCCAATACTTTGCCCAGCGCCTGATATCCGTCGCGGGCAATATATTCATCGATATTTTCGGGGTTAATAATACCGCAATTGCGCAATGCAATGCGTATTTGCTTTTTGTAAAAGTCCATATGTGCTGAGTCGCTGATATGCACCTTTTTTTCGGGATCGGTATAGAGTAGTTTTTCTACTTTTCTTCCTTTGATCACATGTTCCTGAACAATTGCTTCTGCATCTTCAGGTTGTACTTCAACATAAAAAGTATTGTCGGGCAATACTTTTACAATGGGTCCTTTTTCGCAAAAGCCAAAACAACCTGTCGTAACAACCTGTACTTCATCGTTGAGCCCACTAACTTCCAGGGCTTCATTCAGGGCTTTTGCTATATCTCCGTTGGCGGATGCATGACAGCCGGTTCCTCCACATACCATCAAATGCATTTTATGCTTAGCCATAGTCTTTATCCTCCTGATTATTTGGTTTCTTCAATGGTTTTGTGCGTAACCGGGATGATGCCATCAACCAGCTCGCCGCGTTTTACATGTCTTTCTAAAATTTCGTCAGCACGCTTCATGTCTACGTTACCATAGATGACCGGCTCTTCACCCGGACGAGTTACCTCGATGGTGGGCTCGGAATGACAATAGCCCATACATCCGGTTTGGGTAGTGATGACATCCAGACTGCGTTTTTCTGAAGCATTAATCAGGAAATCCATGATTTCCTTGGCTCCGGAAGCAATTCCACAGGTGGCCATAGCCACTTTGATCTGTACGTGAGCATCCGGGTTTTCGCCCTGCTCTCTAACGTTGATTTGTTGCTGGAGATCTGTCTTCATCTTTTTCAGATCATCCAATGTTTTGATCTTAGCCATAATGTTTAACCTTTATGATATCTTGCCTGTTTTTTTATCGCATTTGGCATTGTTATTTGGTGAACAAAAGTACGAGCTTGTTTTGACTTTACCAAATAAAATTGTTAAAATAATAACATTGTTATAAAAATAACAGTAAATTTATATTGAATTTAAATAAGCCTAACAAAATTTGGACGTTAAGGTGCTTTATATTAGTTATATATATTGTATTGACAAAACAAATCAGGGAACTAATCGAACATTGCCAAAATCTAATGCTGAGTGCAGTCTAAAAAGCCTTAAGCCCCCTAAATCTCCTAAAGGAGACTTTTTCAAACTGCTGATTTTTAGCGGTCTCTCTTTAGGGCTTTGGGTAAAAAACGATAAAAATCAGCAGCTTTAAGGCTTTTTAGACCGGCCTCAATGCTCATTTGAAATGAATGATCCCGTTTTGTAAAAGTAAGGAAAATATAGTTTAGTAAAAATTGAACCTTAAGCTTTATACAAACTTAATATTTTGGATCTACTTATTTTGCTGGAAGGTTGTATTTTTGTCAGTAATAAAATAAGTATAAAACAGGGAGCTATTGTGAATTAGGTTTATCATAAAGTGCATTTTATCCGGTAGTTTATTATCGTTTGTTTGACTTAATACGATTGAATATGCAAACGAATATCAAATATAATTCAGCAAAGCCTGTTTGTAAAGAGGACGAAAACAAATATACGTATGATAAGGAAAGTAATATTAACGATTGTCATTATAGGATATGCAACTTTGGGGGGCGTTGCGATGACTTTTACCCAGGACACGGTGGAAACTGACAAGCCACTTAATATAATATTTTTAATTGGTGACGGGATGGGAGTTCAGCAATTATCGCTAACCTACTTTTATGGTCCACAACCACCAGTATTTGCCGAATTTCAACATATTGGTTTGATGAATACTTCATCAGCCACACATAAAATAACGGACTCTGGTGCAGGAAACAGTGTTTTTGCTACCGGAGAGCGGACCTATAATGGTGCCATTAGTATGAATACCGACTCTATGCCCTTAGCAGCTATCACGGAAATAGTTTCGGGCATGCAATACCGGACGGGTGTTTTGGCTACATCATCCATTACACATGCAACGCCGGCAGCTTTTTATGCTCATGTGCCGCATCGGGATATGGAGTTTGAGATAGCCCGTCAGCTTGTTTATGCTGATATTGACTTTTTTGCCGCCGGGGGCATTGACTTTTTCCTGGACAGACCTGATCAAAAGGATCTCTTCGACAGTCTGAGAGACCGTTCCTTTGAAATAGATACCTTATCCTTAGATGCATTCACGGATTTTGACCCCGCTAACCGATATGGATACCTGCTGGCTGATGAATATTTGCCTGTTGCAGCCAATCGTGGTGATTTTTTACCCAAAGCCACAACAAGAGCATTGGAATATTTTGATCAGGCCGGCGATCCGTTTTTTCTGATGGTTGAAGGCTCCCAGATCGATTGGGCTGGTCATGATAACGATACGCAATATATGATTGATGAGGTATTGGATTTCCAGGCATGTGTTAAAATTGCTTTGGATTATGCTAAAAAAGATGGAAATACCCTGGTTGTCGTTACTGCTGATCACGAAACAGGTGGCTTTGCCTTGAGTACAGATTATCAAAACAATAAAGACTATAACAAGCTGACACCTTCGTTTGCTACCGGTGGACACACTGCCAGCCTGGTTCCCGTGTTTGCTTATGGTCCGGGGGCAGATTTGTTTAATGGTGTTTACCTTAATTCTGCTATCTTTTCGAAAATGATGAAATTGCTTAATGCTGAATAATGCGGCATAAAGCTTATAGAATTTATCCCCGGATTGGAAAAGCCACCTGGCTAATCTTAATGTACGCGTCTGTTTATGCACGATTTTATTGAATTGAAGTTGATATGCTTCTGTTTTTTGTGCCTACTTACTATCAAAACCTCAACCCAAAAGATTTTGAGAATGTGATAACTAATGTGGAGATAGCCCTGTAGATTTAAAGTTTCTTTCTTTTAGTAGCATTTTTAGCCACGAATGACACGAATGAGCACGAATGGGATTGGATAAGGTAAGCGTATCAGCCCCGGACAGGTCAGCCAAAAAAGCCATGAATAGCGAGTTGGCGAGTTGG
>JBNJHE010000123.1:0-7025 GCA_051748205.1 Bacteroidota bacterium
TGGCCACCCAGTCAGCATAAATCATTTCTTTTTTGCCATCCGGTGTATCGATAGGAAAGTGATGGCCGATGGTATTATGTCGAAATTTTTCGAAATATTGCTCCAGTTTCATATCAGCAGAGATAAAAATTTACGGCAAATTTAAAAAAATATGCCATACCCGTTCGATGGCATTCCTGACAGGCCATTGGCTAGCTTAAAGCTATGCTTCTAACACAGAACCATTCAGGTCATAGTCTTCGGCAGAGATAATTTTAACCTGATAAAAATGTCCCTGAGTTAAATTCTGATCTTCTGCTACAAAAATTTCAGTATCTACTTCCGGAGAATCATATTGCGAACGCAGCACCCAGGAATCGCCCTCTTTTCGATCTACAATAGCCGTTAAAATATCACCAATTTTATTATGATTCAGGCTGCGGGCAATTCCCTGCTGAAGAACCATAATCTCCTCTGCTCTTTTTTGTCGCACTTCCATTGGCACCTGACTATTTAAATCAGCAGCTGCTGTTCCTTTTTCTGGAGAGAAAGGAAAAACACCCAGTCTATCGAAACGAAACGATTGAATAAAGTCTTTTAATTGGCTGTATTTTTCTTCAGTTTCCCCAGGATACCCTGTAATAAATGTTGTTCGTATGGCGATATCCGGTATTTCTTCCCTGAATTGCTGAAGGATATCCATGATATTATCACGGGAATGCCCCCGATTCATAGATTTCAAAATTTCGCTATCAATATGCTGAAGTGGTATATCAAGATAATGACAAAGCTTAGAACTATTCTTCATCAGGTCAATAATCTCATATAGCACATTATCGGGATAAGTATATTGAAGTCTGATCCAATAAATTCCCTCAACTTTATCCAATTCACGAAGAAGCTTCGGGAGCTGTTTTTTTCCATAGACATCCACGCCATAACGTGTAATATCCTGTGCAATTAAGATAATCTCTTTCACCCCTTTACTAGCGAGAGAAGCAGCTTCATCACATATTTCTTCTATCGATTTAGATTTATTTTTTCCTCGTATAGCAGGGATAGTGCAAAAGGCACAATTTCGATCACAGCCTTCAGAAATTTTCAAATACGCATAGTGAGAAGGGGTAGAAATCATACGTTCCCCTGTCAGTTCATGGCGATAATCTACACCCAGGTCTTTTAATATCAAACCAATTTCATCAACACCATAAAAATGGTCCACTTCCGGAATGGCATGCCTTAAATCATCTTTAAAGCGCTGCACCAGGCACCCCATCACATATACTTTATCCACCAGGCCATTCTCTTTGGCTTTGATAATCTCCAAAATTTGATTGATATTTTCAGTAATAGAGTCTTCAATAAACCCACAGGTGTTGACAATGGCAATATCTGCGTATTGAACCTTATCCTGGTGTATAACCTTATATCCGGCAGCTCTGAGCCATCCCATCAACACTTCAGAATCGACAAGATTTTTTGAGCAGCCCATGGTGGTTACATGCACACTAACAGGTCTTTGCTTCATAATAATTTACAGATTATAAATAATTTTACCCAGGTCTAATTCTATCCCTACATTGATTCCAAAGCTGCGATAATTAATACGCTCCGGATTAAGTTTAGACGCGACTATAGCCTGGGCATAGGCATTGATAAACCGATAGCCAAAACGCATTGTCAGGGCAGGTTCGAGGAAAAAATAGGGCTGTTGGTCGAGATCAATTAAATTATCCGTTGTTAAACTGGATACTGTATAATTTGTTGTATCCACATCGCGAAAGCTTAAGATCGAAAGGCGTGTTGAAAGGACAACGTCAATATATTCACTTTTAAATCCAATGTTAGGCTGAAGGAAAACTTTGGCCATTTTAGCATGATACTTTCTATCCAGGATAGGATTAGCATCTATTGTTTTAAAGCCTATATTGCCCAGGCCTCCTCCACCATAGAGTTCAAAGACAGCCCCTTCGCCCAGGTCTTTATAATACCCCAGACCTAGTTCGCCCAAAAATCTATTGGATTGATAATCGGTAGATGAAGTAGTTACCATGTCATCCGGAGAATTATTCCAGCGATTTTGTCTAAAATAAAGATTCCCCATAAGCGCTCCGTGATCACTAAAGGCGTAGGCAGTCTGTAGGTTTGTAGTACTAATACTGACCGAAGCATCACCTTGTTCCTGCATCAGCGGAACATTATGCCGATTGGGGATATAAGCCACATTACAGGCAGCAAAAAAGAAGCTCATTCCCATTATCAGAAAAATAACTCTGCGGTTCATCTATTTATCATTTTTATTTTAGTGGTCAGCAGCAACATCCATTTCAATCATGGTTGCGTATGTTCAAATTATAGCCATGTTTATTTAAACAGGCTATCAACAAACTCTTGTCTGTCAAAAACCTGAAGGTCTTCCATTTTTTCACCTATGCCAATGTATTTGACAGGCACCTTAAGCTGATCCGAGATACCAATGACAACACCGCCCTTAGCCGTACCATCGAGTTTTGTCATGGCAATTGCATTGATATCTGTAGCCTCGCTAAATTTTTTTGCTTGTTCCAGGGCATTTTGACCAGTAGAGGCATCCAGGATCAGCAAAATCTCGTGTGGTGCAGAGGGGACGACTTTTTGCATCACCCGCTTCACTTTTGCCAGTTCATTCATCAGATTAAGTTTATTATGCAGGCGCCCGGCCGTGTCAATAATGACCACATCAGCTTGTTGAGATAAGGCTGATTTCAATGTATCATAAGCAACAGAGGCAGGGTCACTGCCCATTTTTTGTTTTACTATAGGAACGCCAACGCGTTCCGACCATATGGTAAGCTGATCAACAGCAGCAGCACGAAAAGTGTCAGCAGCACCCATAATGACATTTTTTCCTGCAGACTTAAACTTGTAAGCCAGCTTTCCGATGGTCGTCGTCTTTCCCACACCGTTGACCCCAACAACCATAATAACAAACGGCTCGCCGCTATCAGGCAGCTGAAATTCGCCCTTCTCTCCTTCCTGCTCATTTTCCATCAACAAAGCGACAATCTCTTCGCGTAGAATTCTATTGAGCTGCGAAGTACCCAGGTATTTATCTTTGGCCACACGCTCCTCAATACGCTCAATGATCTTCAGTGTCGTATCCACACCAACATCAGAAGTCACTAATATTTCTTCCAGATCATCCAGAACCGCATCATCCACTTTAGTTTTTCCAATGACAGCTTTGGATAAACGGGAAAAAACAGACTCCTTGGTTTTTTCAAGCCCCTGGTTGAGCTTTTGCTTTTTTTCTTTAGAAAAACTACCAAATATTCCCATATTCCTGAATAATTAAAATCGGGTCGAAAATACGCAATTTTTATGAAAATGCCTAAAAAGAAAAGAGACTGTTTTCCTGAAAAACAGCCTCTTTTTGGGACATTCTGCCTTTTACAGCACTAAAACAAATAGCAAAATGGTCCTAATTCTTTTTAAAGTATTCTTTTACTTTCTCGTCAGGAATAATTTCTTCCTTAAACATATAAGCACCGGTTTTGGATGATTTATCCATTTTAATCACTTTGGCAAAACTTTTACCGGCTGCTTGAAGTGATGCAACAACTTTTTTAGCCATAACTTACTGGTTTATTTGATTTCGCGATGAAGCGTGTATTTTTTCAATATTGGGTTGTATTTTTTTAGTTCCATACGCCCTGGCGTATTTTTACGATTTTTTGTAGTCACATACCGTGACGTCCCTGGCATTCCACTCTGTTTATGCTCGGTACATTCCAGGATAACCTGGATTCGATCTTCTTTGTGCTTCTTAGCCATCGTTCAAGTATTTTTATTTAGGCGTGCAAAAATAAGACAATATTTGATAAAAACCCAACACTAAAAGAGTTTTTTCATAAAATTATTTCACCAATTATAAAGAAAGCACCAGTAACCGGAGTTACTGGTGCAAAAAAAGAAAATACTTATTTAAGTTTTTGATAAGCTAATTCAGCAGCTTTCATCAACGGATAAGCTGCAGGCGAGCCTGTAAGCATGGGGTGTGTCCCTATCTGCGAGGTAATAAGATTTTGAATCGTAGTACGATTTTGGACAATAAAGCCAAGCAGGTTGGTTAGTTCACCAACACTGTTACCTCCCATTGCTTCACCCCCAATGATCACTCCCGACTCCCGGGCGACAATAAGCTTGACAGCTTGCTTGTGCATATTGGGCAGTTTGCCTGGATGACGGTCCATTCCTTCAAAGAATCCTGTAACAAAATCAAAACCTTCCATCCGCGCTTCTCCTTCGGTAACACCAGCTGTTCCGAGTGCATAATCGCGGATAGCCGTAGAATAGATAGAAATAGTACCGCTAAAGGTTTTCACGGCAGACAAGCTATAAAGATTACGACCGGCAATACGGCCTTCGGCACAAGCTGTAGATGCCAGCATAACGCTGCTCAGCTTACGCGTTACAAAGTGCCGCTTCTCAGCGCAATCGCCCACTGCAATAATATCCGGATCGCTGGTTCTCATATACTCGTCCACACTAATGGCATTGTTTTTCTCCAGCTGAAGTCCGGCTTCTTTAGCCAAAGCCGAATTAGGCTCATAACCCATAGCCAAAACAACAGCATCAGCATCCAGCTCCGTGCCATCATCAAGCAGTACTTTGCTGACAGTGCCATCCTTGCCTGAAATTTCCTGAACTCCGGTGTTGGTTTTTATGCTTACACCATTATTCTTCAATACTTCTTCTGCCTTTTCTGCTATCTCTCTATCAAAAGCAGTCCATAAAATAGTAGGAAACTTTTCTACCAATGTAACCTCTTTGCCTTGCTTTTTAATCTCATCGGACATTTCAACGCCGATAAAACCAGCCCCGATGGTCACCACCTTTTTTGCATCAGCCAGTGCCTCATGCATATCATCCAAATAAAGCTTGTTCTTGGGAATGGTAAAGACATTCTTTAGATCCGCCCCTTTCAACCAGGTTGGCACTTTAGGATAAGACCCGGTTGCTATAACCAGCTTTTCATAAGCTATCCTTTCACCATCCTCCAGCAAAACGGTCTTGGCCTCGCGGTCAATTTTTTCTACGATTGCCTGCTGATATCGTATTCCCAGCTTGTCATACATCGCATCGCCAGGCAAAATGTTTTGATTACTCGATTCCAATGAACCAAAGATGTAAGGAATACCACAAGGCACCATAACATCTTTTTCTTTTCTCAGCAATAAAAAATCTTTGTCGGGATAATTTGTTTTACCGGAATTAGCAGTAGCAAGCCCTCCTGCACTACCTCCAATGATTAATACATCTGTTTTATTCATAATAGGTTATTTTTTTATTGAACATTTGTGCAAAAATACAATTTCTCATCGACTTTGTGAAGGCATTAACAAATAATTTAACCCGGCAGAGAAAGATAACAATTTGACTTATAAGGATAATGATCGATGATTAAGGATAAAAAAAAACCTGCTCAAAAGAACAGGCTTAATCAGAAACTACAGCTGCTACTTGATTTTTTTCATAATTTTCTTAGGCACAGCATCTTTATGCACCATATAACTCAGGGTTTTATACTTAACATAAGCTTCGGAAGCATAAAAATAACCATCATAGATATTGTTAGCATCCCATGAATTTTTCACTTTGTAGTATTTATTTCCTTGCTGATCTTTGGCAATTCCAACAATCTGCATTCCATGATCATCAGTAGTAGAAAAATTATCAAAAGCTTTTTGGCGCAATTGCTGTGAAATCTCTTTTTCATTAACAGGGCCATCAAAAGCGTAGAGTGCTTTTTTCTTTTCTTCTTCAGTGAGGTTTTCCCATTTAGCTTGTTCGGTACCACTAAGGTCCTTTTTTTCTTCGTCAGGGACAATGGCAACACCATCCGACCATGAGAAGCCTTTTTCGCTAACATCAGCAGCCCAGGCAATAGAATAGCCGTTATTTAGCGCATAATCAAAAGTTTCAATCATTTCATCCAGGCGAACATTCCATACACGGCCCCAGGTCCAGTTATCAGGCACTTCAATAACAAATTCTTCATAAAACGGATGGTGTGTAAATGATGAAAACATGCGGTAATCGTCATAATCCAGTCCAACTACCTGCTCAGCAAAAGACTTTGGGGTATAGGTTTTCCCTTTGTATTCAAAATTTTCTGGCACGGCTCCCAGGTAAGCATCCAGGACTCCCTGATAACCGCCAAACCAAGCCGTTGACAAGGTAGGATTTTTCTTTTTAATGACAGCGTCGACATAATTATTGAGCACTTTATCCATCTCAAAATGTGTATGGTTATCCGTACCATAATTCAATCCGGGATATGCTTCTTCGGGCATCATCCCATATTTTACGAGCACTTCGAAATTGTCATTAATTGCTCCGCCGGCAGCAAAGTTCATCTTTCCATGCATACGGACATAACGTTTTGCTTTATCTTCATAAGCCATACGAACGACAAACATTTCGGCTAAATCCACCGGCTCTTTACCCATTCGTAGCATTTCACTTTCCATAAAAGCCAGTGCTGAAAAGCTCCAGCATGTACCCGAGCGATGTTGGTCACGAACATCAGTCGCTGCCACAGTTACTTCATCTACAAACTTGAAGCCTTCTGATTCTTTTTTCTCATCTTGTGCATGGGTGTTTAACAACAAGCCCACAAAAGCAAAAAGTAATACTATTTTTTTCATTGTATCAGTTTTTAAATTTGATGCGAAATTATTAAAAAATCCGTAATCCAAAAGACTAAAATTGACAACTCCATCCCATTTATGTGCAAAATCAGGGCTATTCTTTCCAAAATTGCATTAGTTTTGTAGCGGCATCCAACAAACCCCGGATGAATGTTTGGACGATGATTAAATGGCGTAATGGGTAATGCGATGATGCGTTAATGCGATGATGCGTTAATGCGATGATGCGAGAGGGCGAACGAAGAGACTTTAGAGACTTTAGAGAACGAAGCGACTAAAAGACTGATAGCCATAGAGAAACAAAGAACCCCGTTAAATCTACTCCTATCGTCGCATTTAACGGGGCAAGCAAGG
>JBNJHE010000124.1:0-6946 GCA_051748205.1 Bacteroidota bacterium
TCGCTTCATCGCCAACTCGCCAACTCGCCCTGCGCGCACCTCCAAATCTCTGCCTAAGGCTGAAATCCCATCGCACAGTGCCATCGCCTTCTGGCATAGCTTTTTGCCTGTCGCCTTTAATCCAGAGGCTGTTTGGGCAATGGCTAAAATTTGATTTCAATAGCGAGTTCAGCTCTCTGAGGGTACTTGTGATAGTTAAAGGAGTCGAAATCCAGGATGATTTTGTTCTGTAAAAAACGATAGGCGATTCCAAAAATCACGTCTTCAGCAGGGTTTGAAGGCTTAGAGCTACCGGGAAGGTGTTTCTTAAAGCTGTCATAGCGGGCAAAAACAGCAAAATTTGTTGGTTGAAATTTGAGTTCGCCAAATAGGGAGACACCCTCAGCGTTGGTGATATCCTGATAGGGAAAGTAATAATTATCGCCATAAGGATTGCCTAATGCCTTTAGGTACTGTGCTGTAAATGTAAAATAGCGTGTTTGGTTTGAAATGAAGAAAATATTCATATTAAAATCGGCCAAATTATCAGGGATGTTGGCTTTCCCATAAGCAAAAGCATAGGAAGCCTGTAGCCCTGGGAGGTGGTCGGGGAGGGGGCGAATGCTAAGACGGCCTTCAACTGTTTTATTGTTGTTGACTTCTAAAGTATGATAGCCCGGCCCGTTATATATCCCTAAAGCATAGCTTCCATAGCGTCCAGCATATTTATTGCTGACATTCTTCCTGTAGTGTTTATCCATTTTTCCGCCGAATAATCCAAATATCCCCACTCCCAGATCGGCTGAGGAATTAATGCCATTTCGCTCTGCAAACATATAGCCCTGTACCCGGTAAGGATTTATCGATTGCTCAAAGTCCAGCCATGGTTTATGAATCATACCAAATTCCATTTCCATATGCTTAAGAAACCCTTTGTCCCATAAATCCATGGCCAGGTATAGATACTTAAGGCGAATTTCTACGTTTCCCATATCTTCTCCTTCCATATCCATTGTAATATCCTGAGTGTATCGAACCGAAAAACGTTCGTCTAATTGGGTTTTCACGGTAAAGTATCCACGCTTCAAGCGAAATTGATTCAGGTCATTCACAAAGGAATATTCATTTGATAAAAACCACTGGCCTCCAATACTTGTAGACTCCAGGATGTTGGACGATTTTGTTTTTGTGCTGTCTTGTGCATTGGTCTGACTGCTAGCTAAGACTATGCAAAAGAGAAAAAAAATCACTGATTTGACGCTGTTGATGGTTTGTAATGCCATGGTAAAATTATATTTTATGCAATGAATAGATGAGTGTAGTCTAAAAAGCCTTATGACCCCTAAATTCCCTGAAGGGGGCTTTTCAAACAGCTTATTTTTAGCGGTTTACCTTTAGGGCTTAAGGGTAAAAACGATAATAATCAGCAGTTTGAAGGCATTTTAGACCGGACTCATAGATGCAAAGATAAATTTTTTTTCAAATATAGCGTTAAGGAAATAATTCTATGACTTAACCTTCATTGGGGGGTATCCTGGTCTTATTGTAATTTAGATTAGGTAAAAATAAAGACCTAAAACTTTCTTTTTGTTAGGGGATTAACAGTATAAATTAGCCTTGCTGTAGCCTATGGCACCATTTGATTGGCTGAAGATTATAGGAGATTTATTACTTTTGCCGCATGATGCAAGGGTTTAGAAATATGAAAAAGCTGCTGGGATTACTGTTAATCCCTCTGATGGCTTTTTTGATTCACAATCGTTTTGCCAATGGCCATTATCATCATTTACCCAATGGTGAAGTGGTTTATCATTATCATCCTTACCATAAAGCTGATCAAGCCGGCAGTGAGGAGCCTTTTGCCGGTCATCAGCACAGCAAGATGGACTTTTTGATGATCGCGCTTTTTTTTGGCGGTGAATTTATTTTTCTATTCGGCGTTCTCCTTTTAGGCTTAAATAACCTTGCTTTGGTAAGGGTGCTTATTCGTTGGGTTCCGCATTATACAAAGCGTTTTCGTTTTGACTATTCAGATTCCCGGGCACCACCTGTTGCAGGCTTCTTTCGTGCAGGCTTAAAGATTTGTTGACAGGATAATAGTGTCTAATTTTAAAGAAAACAAAATGAGATTTTTGGGAATTTTAGTCCTGGTTATTATGATAGCCACGACTGCCTATGCACAGCAGCCACCGGCTGTTGTCAAGGGGAAGGTGCAGTCATCTGATGGGCATGTACCTTATGTGAATGTTATTGTGAAGGGTACATCAAAAGGGGATTTGACTGATGCCGATGGAGCGTTTATGATTGAAAATGTAGAACCGGGAATGCATACTCTGGTTGTAAAAGGGCTGGGATATAAAAGCCGTGAGCTTACCCTTGATGTACATCCGAGTCAGGTTCATAATGTGCAGGTTCAGCTGGAGGCTGATTTGATGAATATGGAAGCCGTGGTTATCTCTGCCAACCGGCATGAAGTTAGTCGTAAAGATATTCCGGTTATTGTCAATTCGCTGGATAATGAGTTGTTTGATGCAACACAATCTGTTAGTTTAGCTGAAGGACTGAATTATTCGCCCGGATTGCGGCTCGAGAACAACTGCCAGAATTGTGGATTTACGCAGGTGCGTATGAATGGTTTGGACGGGCCATACTCACAAGTGTTGGTGAATAGCCGTCCTGTTTTTAGTGCTCTGGCCGGTGTATATGGTTTGGAGCAGATTCCGGCCGAAATGATCGATCGCGTAGAGGTTGTGCGCGGTGGTGGATCGGCGCTCTATGGTGGTAGTGCCATCGCAGGAACCATCAATATTATCACAAAAGAGCCCTGTGATAATTCCTGGCAGTTGGGGATGAATCATAACCTTATCGACGGGACTACCCCTGATCGGGTGCTTAATGCTAATGCTGCCGTTATTAGCGAGGATCGCAAAAGCGGAGTCTTTTTTTATGGCCTCTGGCGCGACCGTGAGCCATACAATGCCAACCCTGATGAATTATGGGACCGCGATGGTGATGGCGTGGCTGAAACAAAAGATGACTTTTCTGAAATCGGGCTTTTGGAAAGCCATTCGCTCGGACTGGATGCTTTTTACCGACCTTCTTCCAATTCTAAAATTAAATTGGATTTATATAATTTAAATGAATTCAGACGCGGTGGTAATAAGTTTGATCAGGTTCCACATCAAACCGATATTACCGAACAGGCCCGCACCAATATGCTTGGAGGTGGTGTGGCTTATGAAATGTTTACAGTGGATCAGAAACATAAGCTTAGCATTTACTCTTCAATGCATCAGGTTGACAGGGCTACCTACTATGGGGCTGAAAAGGACCCGGACGCCTATGGGAATACCGATGAACTCACTGCTGTTAATGGTGTTCAATATGGGGGTGATTATGATTCCTTTTTATTTGCTCCGGGAATGTTAACTGCCGGGATTGAATGGAAGTATCAGGATTTGTTTGATGAAAAGATGGGTACCCAAAATGTTACTGTCGCTGATCAGCAAATTCATAATGTGGGCCTTTATCTGCAAAACGACTGGGAAATGCAATGGTTTACATTACAGGCCGGCATACGTTATGATGATCATACCAATATTGCTGATGGTGTATTGAGCCCACGCTTTAATGTTTTGCGCGACTTGAATGATCACTGGCAATTACGCATGGGGTATTCTACCGGCTTTCGGGCGCCTCAGATTTTTAGTGAAGACCTTCATATCGAAGTTGCTGGTGCAAGGCGTGTTATCACACGTATGGCAGAAGATTTAAAACCGGAATCTTCTCAAAGCTATACTGCTTCAATCGACTATACAGGAAAAATTCACGGTGCTGATTTTTATTTCCTGGCCGAAGGCTTTTATACGGCGCTTGACAATGCCTTTATCTCAGAAATCCAGAGAGATCAAGCTGCCGGCACTGTTGTTATGTTTCGTACAAATGGTTCCGGTGCCAGAGTTCGGGGTGTTAACCTGGAGTTAAAGACTGTGCCGTCAAGGCATCTGGTCATTAATAGTGGCTTCACCTTGCAGTCCAGCCGTTACAATTCAAAAGAAGTGCTTTGGGAGCCCCAAACTGCATCTTCCGATTCTGTGGTGGCTACACAAAAAATGTTGCGCACTCCTTCTGCTTATGGGTATTTGAATGTAACCTGGGAACCGAATCATCACTGGTCTGTTTCTTCCAGCGGAATATTTACCGGAAGTATGATAGCGCCACATATGACAGACCCTCACACCGAATATACCGAGCTGGAGCAAACGCCTGACTTCTTCGATCTGAATTTAAAAGTGGCCTATCACTGGCACCTGAATGATGAATTCAAGCTGCAGGTATTTGCTGGAATGAAAAATATACTGAATAGTTATCAGTCTGATTTTGATGCAGGTATTAACCGGGATGCCGGGTATGTGTATGGTCCTGCTTTGCCTCGCACCTTTACTTTTGGTGCTAAGGCGGGCATTTGGCGTCCTTGATGCTACTACATGGCTTGCTGGTTTGAACGATAAGTCTATGACACAGCGTTGCTCCAATTAATTTATGCTGCAATGGCTGTGTCATTGTTATGTCTTATGGTATTTGCTGGCCGAAGTGAAAATTATTGCTGGATGAATAGCCCCGACAGATTAAATGGTAATTTTTAGCCCATCGTAAGCGAGATGCACATTGTCTGGAAGTTCTTTTTCCACATCTTCGTGTTTTCCTATAAAATGGCTCATATGTGTGAGATATGTGACCTGTGGTTTTATCTTTTCGACAATTTCCAGGGCTTCATCAATGCTTAGATGTGATACATGACGTGATTTTCTTAGCGCATTCAATACCAGAGTTTTGGTTCCTTTGGCCTTTTCCAGTTCCTGATCATTAATGAACTTGGCATCCGTAATATAGGTTAAAGTCCCGGTACGATAACCAAATACAGGCATGTTTTTGTGATGCCAGACTTTGATGGGTGTTAGCCATAGATTGTCGGCAATTTTAAAGGGTTGATTGCGGATTGTTGTTACATCGATTTGTGGAGCGCCAAAATATCGTGTTCTTTGAAAGATATACTGAAACTCATGCGATAGCGCTTCAATAACACGTTTGGCGGCATACACATGAATTCTTTTGTTTAAAAGATAGTTGAAGGCTCTGATATCATCCAGTCCGGCTATGTGATCCCGGTGTTCATGAGTAAATATAACAGCTTCCAGGTCACGCACATGCTCTCGAATCATTTGATAACGAAAATCCGGACCACTGTCAAAGACATAATTTTTACCGTCAATGGTTAGCATGGCAGAGGTGCGCAGTCGTTTGTCGCGAGGATCTTTCGACATACATACCGGACAGTCGCAGGCAATAACAGGAACTCCGGTTGATGTTCCTGTGCCTAAAAATGTTAAGCTATTGGGTGGAGGTTTTTCCATATGTTAATAAATTAACTCCATTGTTTCTGACAGTGCTTTGGTTAGCTGCTTGTTATCTGTCAGGGGGTCGGAGAAAAACTCCTGTCCGCGGATGCGTTTGTAAAAAAAGACGGTGACTTCTTGATTGACAAGCGGAATGGTTTGATCAAAAAGCTTGAAGCATAAATGCAATGATCCATCTGATGCGGGAATATGAAAACAAATACCACGCTTGCGATTGTTATCCCATTCCACACTTATGGCATAAATCCCTGTTGGTGGCAGTAGTTTATCTTCCTCGTCTATGGCCAGGCTGAAGGTTTGTATTGAGTGCTGACGAAAGGGTTGTGAGCAGGATTTCACAGTGCCTGATATCATGTAGATGTTGTTCAGGTATGCATTTGCTTTTTGAATATTCCCATCGGTTAAAGCCTGGCGTATTTTTGTTGAACTCACCGATTCGTTTTGAATGTCTTGTTCAGGAATTTCCTCTACCTCAAAGCCATATTCTTTGCCGATGCCTCTTAGAAAATCAAAATTTCCTTCACGATTATGCCCAAAATAATGGTTATAGCCAACAATCACTCGTTTTGCTTGTAAGCGTTTTACAAATACCTCCATGATAAACTTTTCAGAACTCATCTCGGAGAATTCTTTTGTAAACTCCAGAATAACAAGATGGTCCAGTCCGGTTTGTTGCAGCAGTGTAATTTTTTCTTTCTGAGATGCGATCATCTTCAGGTTTTTTCCCTTTGTTTCAGGGTATAACACTTTTCTTGGATGAGGCCAAAAGGTGATTAGCACTGATTCTCCGTCAATTTCGGCGGCTAAAATATTCAGACGTCTGAGGATAACCTGATGTCCAATGTGCACACCATCAAATGTGCCAGTAGTGACTACTGCATTTTTGATCTTGCTGATGCCATTGAGTCCGCGGTGTATTTGCATAATAGTTGTTTTATTGTCTTTGATTACTTGGCAAAGAAAGCGACTTTTTCCACCGATGTAATCATATCGTACTCTTCCAGGTAGGCATGCGGTTGCACGTTAATGGGCGTAGGGGTATAATTTAAAATACCTTTAATTCCGGCAGCGATGCAGCTATCAGCCACTTTTTCAGATTGTTCGCCAGGGACAGTTAAAATGGCAATGGTGATATTTTCTTTTTTAATGACCTCGGCTAAATTATCAAAATGATAACAGCGTATTCCGGAGATTACTTTGTTTACTTTATCGGGATTAACATCAAAGGCTGCTTTAATGGTTAGCTTGGTTCTTTTGCCATTTAAGTAGCCCATAATGGCTTTTCCCAGGTTTCCTGCACCAATAACGGCAACTTTTTGCTCTTTTTTGCAATCAATGATTTCTCCGATGGATTTTACCAGTTCCTGGATTTCATATCCTTTGCGCAAGGTTCCGGTATGTCCGATCAACATAATGTCACGGCGTACCTGCACCGGTGTGATGTGTAGCAAATTTGCCAATTCGTGGGAAAAGATGTGTGTTTTTCCCGTTTCGCTTACTTTCAGCAATACGCGGCGGTATTGACTTAAGCGTTCCACTGTTTTTTCCGG
>JBNJHE010000125.1:0-6945 GCA_051748205.1 Bacteroidota bacterium
ACAGGAAGATATTAGCATAACATCAAATCATGATAGATTATGTCAGAGAACACAGGGAGAAATGAGATTTACGCAAATGCTGTGAGGGCAGGCAAGCGCACTTACTTTTTTGATGTAAAAGAAACACGTAAGGGCGAGTATTACTTAACGCTCACCGAGAGCAAAAGGCGTTTCAACAAGGAGCAGGGCAAGTTTTTTTATGAAAAGCACAAGCTGTTTTTGTATAAAGAAGACTTTGAGAAGTTCACCAATGCCCTGGAAGATGTCATTGCGTTTATCAAGGACCGCCAGGAAGTTATTGAAAAAACGCACGACGAAGAACCAAAGACCAGTAGTGAAGGCAGCGCATCATCCCGTGAGTCATTGGATGACAGCAGCTTTTCAGATGTAGACTTCGATGACCTGGATAAGGATTCAGCATCTGGCGAGAAACAATAAACGGAAAGTCTGTTTTACAATACGACAATATTGCTGTGAAGCACCTGTATTGTATTGTTAAAAAACGGGCATCATAAGTATTTCAATACGATTTTTAACCTTCAAAAAAGGAAAAATATGAAAGTAACCAGTTATGGGCATTCTTGCTTTTTGGTAGAAGTAATGGGGAAAAAACTTTTGTTCGACCCATATATCAGCCCGAATCCACTAGCTAAAGAAATTGACGTAAGCAGCATACAGGCTGATTACATTTTAGTTTCTCATGCCCACGAAGACCATATTGCTGATGTAGAACCTATTGCCAGGCAAACAGGGGCTAAGATCATTTCAAATTTCGAAATCATCAATTGGTATAAAGCCAAAGGTCTGGACAATGTACACCCGATGAATGTCGGAGGCACGGCCGAATTTGATTTCGGGATGGTTAGCCTGGCTCAGGCTGTTCATTCCAGCAGTTTTCCTGATGGCACTTATGGCGGCGTTGCAGGAGGATTTATTATTGAATCGCCCGAAGGCAGTTTCTATTTTGCTGGCGACACCGGCCTTACCACAAACATGCAGCTGATCACAGAGTTTAAGGATTTAGCCTTTGCTTTTCTGCCTATTGGTGGCAATTTCACCATGAATACAGAGGCTGCCATTATGGCTTCCGACTTCATCAACTGCAAAACAATCATCGGCATGCACTATGACACCTTCGATCTGATAAAAATTGACAAAGACGAAGCCATCGAACAATTCTCTTCAGTTCAAAAAGAGCTGATTTTATTTGACATAGGCAAAACCCTTAATCTGTAGGATATTTCATGGGAAAGGTAATTACCATAGCAAATCAAAAAGGAGGCGTTGGCAAAACCACCACAGCCATTAATCTGGCAGCAGGGCTGGCCGTGTTGGATAAAAAAACGCTTTTGATTGATGCAGACCCACAGGCCAATGCCACTTCTGGTGTTGGCTTTGATCCAAAAAACATCAAAACATCCATCTATGAAAGTATGGTGGACGATCTGGACCCTTCTTCAATAATCCTGGAAACAGAAACACCGAACCTGTCCTTATTACCAGCTCATATTGATTTAGTGGGGGCCGAAATCGAAATGATTAACATACCCAACAGGGAAAAGATTATGCGTAAAGTCATCGGCCAGGTTATTGACCATTACGATTTTATCATAATTGATTGTTCTCCTTCATTAGGGTTAATCACTGTCAACGCCTTAACGGCAGCACATTCCGTGATCATCCCGGTTCAGTGTGAGTATTTTGCACTGGAAGGCTTAGGCAAACTCTTGAACACCATTAAGATTGTTCAGTCGCGTTTAAATTCCGATTTAGAGATAGAAGGCTTACTGCTAACCATGTTCGACCGTCGTTTACGCTTAGCCAAGCAAGTCGTCAGCGAAGTTCGCACCCACTTTCAGCAAATGGTTTTTGACACCATCATACATCGTAACACTAACCTGGGAGAAGCGCCCAGTCATGGTCAAAGCATTATCATGCATGATGCCGACAGCACAGGCGCAATCAACTACCTAAATCTGGCCAGAGAGATACTACAGCGAAATGATATGACGCAAATCAAAAACGAAGACAAACAAATTAAGACAAACGACCAGGCATGAACGCAAAGAAAAAAGCACTTGGGAAAGGCTTGGGGGCATTACTGGAAAATCCGGACACCGACATTACCACCAAGGGGATAGAATCAGGCAAGTATGTAGCAGGATCGATAGCAGAGATTGAAATTGGCAGCATAGAAGCCAATCCCTTTCAGCCACGTTCGGAGTTTGAAGAGGATGGGCTGCAAGAGCTATCACAATCAATTAAAGAGCAAGGCATTATACAGCCTTTGACTGTGCGCAAGATCGGTTATGAAAAGTACCAGCTTATTTCAGGCGAACGCCGCCTTCGGGCATCGCGTTTGGCCGGTTTAAAAAAGGTGCCTTCGTTTATCCGCATTGCCAACGATCAGCAGATGCTTGAAATGTCGTTGGTTGAAAACATACAGCGCCGCGACTTAAATGCTATCGAAGTGGCCATCAGCTACCAACGCCTGATGGAGGAATGCAGCCTGACACAGGAAAAATTATCAGGGCGCATGGGAAAAAAACGCTCCACCATTACCAATTATCTGCGCCTTTTAAAACTGCCTCCTGATGTTCAGGTGGCATTACGCGACGGACAAATTTCTATGGGCCATGCCCGGGCAATATTAAATGTTAAACAAGAAAGCAAACAAACCGAAATCCTGGAAACGATTATCCGGGAGAACCTGTCTGTAAGACAAGTAGAAGACATCGTCAAAAACCTGTCAGCCCGGGAAACTAAAAAGCCTTCCCGGACCAAAAAACAAATGCAACTGCCCGAAGAATATTTGAACGCCACCAAGCGTTTAAGCAACAAGCTTGGACAACAAGTGGCTATAAAAAGCTATCAGCAAGGAAAAGGAAATATTGCTATTGCCTTTTCCTCAGATCAGCAATTGCAAGACTTGCTAAAATTCCTTGAAAATATAGATTCATAAGTCATCAAACGTGAGTGTCAGTTATAACAAAACAACAACAACGGGAGCAATCATACCACCAAACATGATCCTGCTGTTTTTGGTGTGTATGATACTCTCTTCACAGAGTATGGCTCAAAAAGATACTCCATCGGATTCTATAGCAAACAATAAGCAAAACATTGCTGCCGACAGCCTTACCCAAATGCATTCACCAAAAATCGCGGCCCGGCGATCAGCGATGCTTCCCGGTCTGGGGCAGGCCTACAATAAAAAATACTGGAAAATACCCGTAATCTATGCTGCCTTAGGCACATCAAGCTGGTTTATTGTCAAAAACAACCGGCAATACAAAAAATACCGTGATGCCTATATTGCCCGCACTGATAATGATAGCACAACGGTAACGTCCATTAGATATACGACTGAGAACATCCGTTTGAGAAGGAATTATTATCATCGCAATCTGGAATTAAGTATTATCATCACAGCCGGAATCTATCTGTTCAATATAGTAGATGCCAGTGTCGACGCTCATTTGTTTTACTTTGACGTCAGTGATGATTTAAGCATGCGTATCCAGCCTGAGGTTAATGGATTTCGTCCAGGGCATCCCTCAGGAGGGCTACGGCTGAGTTTGTATTTTTAAAACCAACGAATTATGAAAATTGCACTATCCGGATACGGACGCATGGGAAAAAGAGTAGAAGCCATTGCTCTTCAGCGAGGACATAAAATTACATGTATCCTGAATCAACCTGACGACTGGCAAAAGCGTCAGCAGGAGCTGGCAAAAAGTGATGTGGTTATTGATTTTTCAGATGCCAACAGTATCGAGGACAACATTAAGCATGCTCATGCCTTAAATATTCCTTTTGTGACAGGCACAACAGGCTGGGATAAAAAGCGCAAATTGATGATAGCAAATATTAAATCAACAGGCAACACCTTGTTTTTCGCACCGAACTTTAGCATTGGAGTGAACTTGCTTTTTGAGTTAAACCGTCAGCTGGCAAGCCTTACAACACAGCATCAGCAATACAAAGCGAGGATCAATGAAACCCATCACATACATAAGCTGGATGCCCCTAGTGGCACTGCCATTGCTTTGGCAGAAGACATAACAAAGCGAAATGAAAAATATACAGGCTGGAGCCAAAAAGATGCAGAAGCAAAAGACACTGTTCTAATCCATGCTGAACGCAGCGGCGAAGTCATCGGCACTCACAGTGTGGAGTGGGAGTCGGATATCGACCTGATTCGGCTTGAACACAAAGCAAAAAACCGCAATGGCTTTGCCATTGGAGCCGTTGTAGCCGCAGAATGGGTAAAAGATAAAAAGGGATATTTTGAAATGGCTGATATGCTGTTTTAATAGATTAACATATATTAACTGATCAACAGTCGTATTTTTTTAGAAATTAGCACCCAAAACAACCAAATTGTCATGAGTTATATCATTATTGCTTTTGTATTTTTAGTGGCTTCGTTAGCCGGATTATGGAAGATGTTTGAAAAAGCCGGGGAACCAGGCTGGAAAGTATTAATTCCATTTTACAATTTCTATGTTTGGCTAAAGATTATCCATAAACCATTATGGTGGTATATCTTTTTGCTGATACCCTTTATCAATGTATTCACCATCATGTTGATGGTTGTGGAGTTTTTAAAAAACTTCCACAAATTTGGATTAGGGCAACAGGCACTCGCTGTTCTTTTCCCTTATCTCTATCTACCGTATTTAGGATTTTCGTCAAAGGAAACCTTCACGCCAACACCAGATCTGCCCAGGATCAAAAAGACCTGGATACGCGAATGGGTTGATGCGATTATCTTTGCTGTGATAGCGGCCACCATTATCAGAACATTTCTTATCGAAGCCTATACCATCCCTACTTCCTCTATGGAGAAATCGATGCTCATTGGCGACTTTTTGTTTGTCTCTAAAATTGCATATGGTCCAAAGGTGCCGAATACACCTCTCTCCTTCCCTTTTGTTCATCATACGTTGCCAGGGACAAATTTAAAGTCGTATTTGGAGTGGATCAAGCTACCGTATTACCGTTTTCCGGGCCTCAGCGATATTGAACATAATGATGTGGTTGTGTTTAACTTTCCTGCCGGAGACACTGTGGTGACACGTTATCCGGCCCAAACATACAATTCCATTATACGGCAGCTAGGAGAACGTACGGTCATCAATAATCCAAACCAATTCCGAAACCTGGAACGCGGCAGTCATCAATATATGCAAACGATAAAAAAACTGGGAAGAGACATTTTGTGGAATAACCAGGACCAATTTGGCAAGATCGTTTCCCGTCCGGTAGATAAACGAGAGAATTATGTAAAACGATGCATCGGAATGCCTGGCGATTCGTTACAAATCATCAATCAACAGGTATATCTAAATGGCGAAAAGGCAAAAACACCTCCGCTGTCGCAGTTTCGCTATTATGTCAAAACCAATGGAACGCCTGTACATCCAAAGATGATCGAAAAATTTGATATTACCGAAGGTGATACCTTAGACCAAAGCTTTAGCAATTTCGAATACGTTATGACGGAGGAAGTAGCAAACAAAGTTGAACAATTACCGAATGTGAAGCAGGTCGAGGTTGTACTCCATGATGATAATGAATGGAATATGAGTATTTTCCCTCATGACAAGCGCTATAAATGGACCATAGACAACTTTGGTCCTATATATATTCCCAAAGCAGGTAAGACCGTGGCAATCAATATGGATAACATCGCGTTTTATAAACGAATCATCGAAGCTTACGAAGGTCATGACCTGGATATCAGGGATCAGAAAATTTATATCGACGGGGAGCAAAAGGACACCTATACTTTTGCAATGGATTACTTTTGGATGATGGGCGACAATCGCCACAATTCGTTAGACTCAAGATATTGGGGTTATGTGCCCATGAACCATATCGTAGGTAAAGCTTCTTTTGTATGGCTATCATTGGACTATAACAAGCAGGGAATTTTTAAGAAAATCCGGTTCCATAAGATGTTCCGAACGGTTAAATAAACCGTAAATATACTAAAATAAACATCCGGTAAATGCCATGTCATTGACAATGAATTGACCGGATTTTTTTTTGTGTCATGACAAAAAAAATATCAAAAAAAACATTGAAATAGTTTGCAGGATAAAAAAACAGTATTATATTTGCATTCGCTTAAACAAAGCAACGTTCATAAAAATTTGGTCTGGTAGTTCAGTTTGGTTAGAATGCCGGCCTGTCACGCCGGAGGTCGCGAGTTCGAGTCTCGTCCAGACCGCACAAAAAGCCTGTAAACAGTGTTTGCAGGCTTTTTTTTATCCTGGCTATAAATGGTAAAGTCTATACTCTATTTTCGCCTGCGCGACCGCTCAGATGTCACTATTTGCAAATCGGTTATTGATAATGCCCAAAGTGTTTCCTATTAGCTGCTCCGTACTGTAAATCGGACTATCGTGTAGCAAAAAATGATTTTGCATATTGGAAACGGGCTTTGATCCGCTAAGGCGGAACACATACGCATAATTATAATGAAATCAAAAAGCAAGTGATGGTTTTTTTAATGGCCAACACCATATAACCATTATAAATATAGGCGTATCAACAAAGGATTTGCACCACAGCGCTCGAAGAGTTTTATTCAGCAGTAAAAATATTTAACACCTCCGTTTGCTCAATTATAGTGTATGTGCCAGTGTCTTGTGGACGGGGAATAACAGCCTTTGTTCTTTTTAAAATAAAAAGATGTGCAAGTACTTTTTTTTTAGGATAGTTTTACTATTTTTGCATCCGCAATTGAGACCTATAAAAAGGAATCAAAAAATACATGGCGAGATAGCTCAGTTGGTTAGAGCGCAGCACTCATAATGCTGAGGTCGAGGGTTCGAATCTCTCTCTCGCTACTATATACCCTTCAAGTTACTGATTGTCATTGGAATGCGGTTTTTTCGAACCCTAAATTTGAACCACAAACCGCTATTTTCCATT
>JBNJHE010000126.1:0-6446 GCA_051748205.1 Bacteroidota bacterium
ATCTACAAACCGAACGCCTGTTTCTTCAAGTTCTTCAAGCAGGGGCTGATAGATTTCGGGTCTGGTTGGCACATGCACACCGCTAAGCTTGATTTTTCCTTTAAGCAGCAGTTTGACAGCAATAGCCACAGGTGTTCCCACCGTTATGGACATGGCTGTATGCGGTTTTTCTTTTCCTTTAATAACCATAGAAGAGGTAATGCGCTTGTGTTTACCATTGAGGCGGTACTCGATAATGTGCTGCATGGCAATCATGTCGCGGTCGCCGGGATGAAGGGCCCATTTTTCTTCCAGTAGCTTCTGCAGTATCTGCGCTGGTGTTCCTTCCTCCATGTCGATGGGGATATCGTCGAAGATGCCCAGCCATTGGAGTTTGTTCATCACCTCGCCGTGGCGTGGCAGCCCCAGATATGCACAGAGCTTGTCCTCTACTTTAGCATGAGGATCATAGCGTAAAAAACTATTGACAAATTGCCGCCAGGTCATATCCGTCACGTTTTGCATCTGATAGGTGTCATCCGTCATGCCAAGCTGAACAAAGACATCCCAGGCCCTGGAAAATCCCGGGCGCCTCAAGGTGCCGCGAAAAATGGTGGGGATATCTTTTAAGTCATAAATGCTGCGGTATTTTAGCGAGTCGCGGTTGGGGTAGACTTCAAATTCGCCATAATCCAGGACTGTCGTTTTTTCTACACGCTTAAAAAGCTGATGGTAGGGGATGTATTTATAGCGTCCATTGCGGATAAACATCGAAGTGCCCTGCCCGGCAAGCACTACGTTGCGTGGGTTCCAGGTAAACTTGTAGTTCCAGGGGTTGTTGTCATATTCCGGAGCAACCAGCCCTCCTGTGGATGACTTGAAAAGCAGTATCTCTCCCCCTTGCTGCCGGATGCTGTCAACCAGCTTCATCGCCGACATATGGTCAATGCCGGGGTCGACACCCAACTCGTTGAGCATGGCAATACCCTTACTTCGGGCTTCCCCATCCATGGCTTTTACCTCATCAGAGACATAGGAGGCTGTGACCATATGCGTGGCTGTCTTTAAACAACTCTGTGCTATCATCGGATGCATGCGGGCCGGAAGCATGGAGATAACCACATCATGAGCCGCAATAAGCTGTTCAAGTTGCATGCTGTTATCAATGTCAAGCAATATGGCTTCAGTATTCGCATGCCCATTGGTCTTGCTCTTTGCCAGCTCCGGGTTGCGGTCCGCTACCGTTATCTTCCATCCCTGCCTGTGGGAGCAGTCTATCAAATATTGTATTAAGGTGGAGGAGGACATCCCCGCTCCAAGAATAAGGATTTTCTTCATCTGAAATGCACTTTTAGCTGTTGTAAAGGGCTAAGATAGATAAAAAATTACGAGTAATACGCATGCTATGGCAGGGATTATTCATTTTTTATTCACAGCCACTGCCGGTAGATATTTTAGGCTGTGTCTATGGGTGTTATTGTTATAAACAACCCGGATTATGGCTGTTATGAGTCAGGGGACCGAATGGTTTTGGCAGGAGCAAGGAAGGAATAGCCATAAAGGGAAACCAGGTGCACCTAATTTTTTCTATTTTTGTAGGACCAAACAAGCAACATTATGGGAAAATACGGAAAATGGATTGGCGGCGGACTGGGTTGGGCTTTTGGCGGACCTATCGGCGGCATACTGGGATTTGTCTTTGGCTCTATGTATGACAATATGCAGAGCGAGGAGTATAGTGTCAGAGACCCTTATCAGCGTCGTCAGACCGGTCGCGGCGACTTTAGCATGAGTCTGCTGGTGCTGACAGCAGCCATTATGAAAGCGGATAATAAAATCAAACGCTCCGAGCTGGACTATGTCAAAAAGTTTTTTATCCAGCAGTTTGGCGCAGACCAGGCCACAGAACAACTGCAAGTCCTGCGAAATATCATTAAGCAAGATGTGCCGGTATATGATGTCTCCAACCAAATCCGTATGAATATGGACTATTCTTCGCGTCTGCAACTGATGCATTTCCTCTTTGGTATTGCGCAGGCTGACGGCCAAATAGTGCAGTCCGAAGTGAATATGCTTAACACTATCGCCCGGGGTATGGGTATCAGCAATAACGACTATAACTCCATTAAGGCGATGTTTGTTAAAGAAACGCATAGTGCATACAAAATCCTTGAAGTCGACCCTAAAGCGACAAATGAAGAAATCAAGAAAGCCTACCGCAAGATGGCCGTCAAATACCATCCCGATAAAGTGGCCCACCTGGGTGAAGATATTCAAAAAGCAGCCAAAGAGAAATTTCAAAAGATTAGCTCCGCTTACGAGGAAATTAGCAAAGAAAGAGGATTGTAGTGGTAGGGGATGTGCAACTTTACCGACGTGCGCCTGTTCTGTTATTTTAGCATTTTTTTCGAGCCTTTGTAAAAATACCAGGCAGCTACAGCCATAAAGGTGTGACTGATGTCATAATGATTATACCATTTGCTGATGCCGGTCTCTGTCATATAAAACAAAGCCCCGACAGAGGCGATCAGTACGCCGGTAATAAACAGCTTGTTGCCTTGTCTTCTGGTTTTTATCCAGGAATAGGTTTGCAGGCTTAAGACGACAAACACCAGACCGTAGCCGGAATGAAACTCTACATATTTGAAGTTTAGCGTCATCAGCGTGATGCTCATAAACAGAATAAGCTCTATCATATTGATAACCTTTAGCGTATTGCCCACAGCAGGCTTTACAACAGGTCGCACCTGCTCGATAGCAGCCCGCTCCAGAAACATGATCGACAGCATGCTTGTGATCCAGCCCGGAAGCTTCCAGGCATAGGCCGGCTCATGCGATTCAAAATAGGGGATGGCATCTATGATCGCATCAACCCATGAAGGATTTGTCCAGGAAGCATCAAAATACCACAAAAAGGCATGCCCTATTAAACCGCCTGTCGCTGTCGCTATAAACATCAAAAAGAAATAGGCCAACAGATAATACCTTAGCTTGCTGCGCCGGGGAATCTGAATCAGCCTGATGAAGGCATACAGACATACAGCCGCAACCAACAGGTCGGTTAGCACGGTGACAGGCTCATTGATTTGAAGTCCGAAAAGCTCTATGGCAGGCTGGGTTAAATCCATAAATTAAAAACGGTTGGATGAAAGCATCAGTGCTGTGCATTCATTTAATATGTCTATGCCTTTTGTTTTGGCTATGCGGGCCAGCTCTTCATTTTCGGCACCCGGGTTGAAAATAATCCGCCTGGGTTTTGATGCCAGAATATAGGGAATCCACTGCCTTTGACGCTCTGCCCGAAGATAGATGACCACGGAGTCTACTGCCTCGGGCGCTCTATCGTCGGTGATTATCGGTGTGTTTTCTATCTTCCCCTTACGTATGCCCACAGGCCTTATGCGATGACCCTTCTCTACTAACCTCCGGCATACTTTGTGTACTCGTTTTGCTGGATCCGGACTGGCCCCTAATACCAATACATGTTCTTTCATCGGTTCGTTGCATTTTGCCAACAAAGATATGGTTTTTTATGATTTTTGCCCTTTGCTATGCCCCTTACTCATATTATTTAAACAATAAATGTCAAAAAGACATAGGGTTAATTGTTAAATATGACAAAAAGACAGGTCGCTATACAGGCTTAGCAGGGGCTCTCATTAATGGCAGATTATTTGATCAGTAATGACAAAAAAGGAGAAAAGAAATGGATATAAATAAGCTAACCATAAAATCGCAACAGGCCATAAATAAGGCAGGAGAGATAGCCGGATCGTATGAGCATCAGGCCATAGAGAATGCTCACTTGCTAAAGGCGATGTTTGCCGAAGATCAAAACATGATCAGTTATTTATTTAAAAAGCTGGGAGTAAATACGGAGAACATACGTTTGGCCGTGGATAAGATAATCGAATCGCTGCCAAAGGTTTCCGGAGGTGAGCAATATCTCTCTCGGGGTTTAAACCAAACACTGCAAAAGGCACAGCAGCTGATTGGTAAGAGCAAGGATGAATACGTTGCTTTGGAGCATTTGCTGCTGGCGATGTTAGAAGGGCAGGATGATGTCGGGCGTTTATTAAAGGACAGCGGGGTGCAAAAGAAAGAGCTGGAGGCGGCCATCGGTGATATGCGGCAGGGCTCGAGCGTACAAAGCCAGTCGGCTGAAGATACATACCGCGCCCTGGATCGTTATGCCAATAACCTTAATGAAATGGCGCGTAGCAATAAGCTGGATCCTGTCATTGGCCGTGATGATGAAATCCGGCGTGTACTGCAGATCTTATCCCGCCGGACCAAGAACAATCCTGTCCTGGTGGGCGAAGCCGGGGTTGGGAAAACAGCTATAGCCGAAGGTATCGCACACCGGATTATTGATGGTGATGTGCCGGAGAACCTTAAGAATAAAACTATCTATTCGCTGGATATGGGAGCCTTGATTGCCGGGGCAAAATATAAGGGCGAATTTGAAGAGCGCCTGAAGTCGGTCGTTAAGGAAGTGAAAGGCTCTGAAGGTGAGGTTATTTTGTTTATTGACGAAATCCATACCCTGGTAGGTGCCGGAGGCGGACAGGGAGCTATGGATGCTGCTAACATCCTGAAGCCGGCACTGGCCAGAGGAGAGCTTAGAGCTGTGGGTGCTACTACTGTCAAAGAGTATCAAAAATATTTTGAACAGGATAAAGCGCTGGAGCGACGCTTTCAGATGGTTACTGTGGATGAGCCTTCGGTGGAAGAAGCAGTGGCGATACTTAGGGGGTTGAAAGAGCGCTATGAGACACATCATCAGGTGAGAATACTCGATGATGCTGTGATCGCGGCAGTGCAACTCTCTCATCGATATATTAGCGACCGGCAATTGCCGGACAAGGCTATAGACCTTATTGATGAAGCTGCCTCTAAGCTGCGTCTGGAAATAAACTCTGTGCCTGAAGAGCTTGATGAGGTGGAGCGGGAAATCCGTCAGCATGAAATTGCGCGCGAAGCCTTTAAACGGGAAAAGAATAAAGAAAAGCTGGAGGAGGCCGAAAAAGACCTGGCTAACCTGAATGAGAAGAAGAATGAAATAAAAACACGCTGGCAGGCTGAAAAGGATCTGGTGGATAAGGTGCAAAAGCAAAAGCAGCAGATACAGCAGCTTGATCATGAGGCAGCACAGGCCGAGCGTAGCGGCGACTACGGGCGCGTGGCAGAACTCCGGTATGGAAAAATTAAAGAAACACAGCAACAGCTAAAGCAAACACAGCAGGAACTCAAAGAAATGCAGGCCAATGGTGCTGTTATCAATGAAGAGGTGGGCGCTGATGAGATTGCTGATGTGGTGTCCCGGTGGACTGGTATTCCGGTTAATAAGATGCTGCAAAGCGAACGTGATAAACTGCTGAAGCTGGAAGAGGAACTACACAAACGTGTGGTTGGACAGGATGATGCTATTAAGGCGGTGGCTGATGCAATACGCCGTAGCCGCGCAGGGCTGCAAGACCAACGCAGGCCGGTGGGCTCCTTTATCTTTCTGGGAACGACAGGCGTGGGAAAAACTGAACTCGCCCGGGCACTGGCTGAGTTCTTGTTCGATGATGAAAATAATATGGTTCGTATTGATATGTCAGAATATCAGGAACGCCATGCCGTTTCCCGACTTATCGGAGCGCCCCCTGGTTACGTGGGCTATGAAGAATCAGGTCAACTTACTGAGGCCGTCAGAAGAAAACCCTATTCGGTTATCCTGCTCGATGAAATCGAAAAAGCTCATCCCGATACCTTTAATATCCTGCTACAGGTGCTCGAAGATGGACAGCTTACCGATAACAAAGGGCGAAAAGCCGATTTTAAAAATACAATCGTGATCATGACATCCAATATCGGATCGCATCTGATTATGGAAAAACTGCAGCATCTTAGCGACCATAACCGCGATCAGGTGCTGATCGATACCAAAACACAGGTCTTTGAGCATCTGAAGAAATCTATCAGACCCGAGTTTTTGAACCGTATCGATGATATTATTATGTTTACTCCTCTGACACAAAGTGAAATAAATGATATTGTGCGCCTGCAAATGGGTGTTGTGCAAAAAATGTTGCAGGCTAATGAAATCCAACTAACCTATACCGATGATGCTGTTGACCTGATTGGCCGCATGGGCTACGATCCGCAATATGGAGCCCGTCCCGTTAAGCGTGTCGTTCAGCGGATGATGCTCAATGAACTCTCGAAGATGATTATCAGTGGAGAAATTGATAAATCACAGACAGTAAAGGTTGATGCCAGCGAGGGTGAACTGTCTTTTATTAATGAGTAGTAGCTCGTTTTGGTCGTTAGCAAACAAATCATTACTTTTACACTTCAACACTAAAAACTATTATTATGGATATTGACAAAATTGCTGAAACTGCAATGCAGCTTGTATTGAGTTATGGACCAAAGCTTTTGCTTGCTATTCTGACGTTGATCGTGGGCTTGTGGTTGAT
>JBNJHE010000127.1:0-6434 GCA_051748205.1 Bacteroidota bacterium
CGAGTATGAGATGTTGATTGGATTTTTGAATGAATTTTTGAATTTTGAAACTGCTCACAGCTGGTATTCCTTTGAACCCAGCGCTATTTCCCCTTGAACCTTGAACCTTGAACTTCCATCTCCCCCTTGCCATGAGCTCTTCCGTAGCCCAACCTTAAACCCCAACATATCATGGCTTGATTCGCCTCTAGTTCTGAATCCGGAAATCGAAGCGTTCTTTTATTTTATCACGAAAACGATAAAGGATAAGATAATAGGGGACTAAAAAGGCCAGGGACAGCAGGCCGGCAAGGCCTTCATTGTCTAATGTATAGGTAAGGGTGATTAAACTGATTAATACCACGAGAAAGGGAAAAATATAACCAAGAAAAACGGCATGGTTTCCTTTAGAACGCTTTAAAACAAGGGTAACCTTATCGCCAGGATGGTATTTTTCTCCATAATCATTTTTCACATCCACAATTTTATCCTGCATATCAGCGGCAGAGCAGAAGCCTTTGGCGTGACAGCTGGCACAGGCGGACATGGCCAGGATTTGAACATGTATTTCCTTTGCGTCAACGCTTACAATATGTCCCGGATGTGTGATTAGTTCCTGTATATTTTCCATAATAACCTCCGTGGCAAAAGTAAAAAATTATGGAGTAGAATTGGTAACCGGCAATATTTTCCCGTTAAAAAAATGATGTCCGTTCAAGGCAAAATCGCCAATGTAGGCCGCCATATCAGCAGGCTGAGTATCCACGGTCATTTGCGGAAAAGCTTCGGAAAGCATTTCTGTCTGCACAGCACCCAATGCCAGTGCGTTAACAAACACTTTGCGGTCTTTCCACTCCTCTGCCAAAGCCTCAGTAAAGACAGCAACAGCAGCTTTGGAGGCACTGTAAATGCCCAGCCCCGGAAACTTCATACTACCCTGGTAGCCGCCCATGCTGGTAATATTAACAATATGGGCATTTTCGCTAAACATCTCATGCAGGCCCCGAACCAGCTTAAACGGCCCTTTGATATTCACATCAAACTGCCTGTCGAAATCATCATCGCTGCTGTCTTCAATCGCTTTGTTTATCAACAGACCGGCATTATTCACCAAAACATCTACCCTGGGCAAGTGAGCACGAATAAATGGAAGCAAATCATCCTGAAAGCTTTCGTTAACAAGGTCAAAGGGCAACACAAATACTCTGGAGCTTCCATCTTTTGTGGCCTCTAGTTGTAGATTTTGCAATTTGCTTTTATTTCGCGACAGTGCTAAGATATTATGCTTTCCCTGCCGGGCAAACCATTTGACCAGTTCATAACCGATTCCTCTGCTGGCTCCTGTAACGATAATATTCATAAGATAACAGATTTAGAGGGTTAAAAGATTTTAGGATAGCGTGCCGGATTATAATCATGCATCACATTATAGACAGCTTCAAAGACGTCCTCGGCATTAGGATTGGAGAAATAATCGCCATCACTGCTATAAGCAGGGCGATGACTGTTTGCTGTTATCGTTAACGGTTCTGCATCAAGATAGCGATATCCTTTTTGATTCTCCAGCACTTTTTGCATCATAAAGGCCGTAGCACCACCCGGGACATCTTCATCAAAGAAGACAATTTTATTGGTTTTTTTGAGTGACTCTACAATCTTATGATCAACATCAAAAGGCAAAAGAGACTGAACATCAATCAACTCAACATCCACGCCAAAGTCACTCAATTGTTTTGTAGCATCTTCAGCAATTCTTACGCAAGAACCATAAGTAACAATGGTCACATCTTTGCCCTGCTTAAGCACTTCCGGTACACCGACAGGAGTAGTATATTCGCCGATATTTTCCGGGCGCTTTTCCTTAAGTCGGTATCCATTAAGTGGTTCAATAATCACAGCGGGCTCATCGGATTTCATCATGGTGTTGTAGAAGCCGGCAGCCTGAGTCATATTCCGTGGCACCAAAACGTTGACGCCGCGTATAGAATTAATCACCATACTCAATGGCGAACCGGAATGCCATATCCCTTCCAGCCGGTGTCCTCTGGTACTGATAATCAGCGGTGCTTTCTGCCCTCCTTTGGTTCGGTAATGCAGCGTAGCCAGATCATCACTAATCACCTGAAGGCCATATAAGAGGTAATCAAAATACTGGATTTCGGCTATCGGACGTAATCCTCGCAATGCCAGGCCAATTCCCTGACCAATGATGGTCGCTTCACGAATACCGGTATCAGCAACACGAAGCTCACCATATTTTTCCTGCATCCCTTCCAGCGTTTGGTTTACCCCGCCAATCTTCCCGACATCCTCGCCAAAGATCATGGCATTAGGATAATGTCCGAAGATATAGTCAAAATTATCTCTCAGGATTTCCCGTCCGGGAACAAAGGGTGCATCCTCAGCATATTTTCTTTCCACTGTCGGGATACGCGATGCCGAACGCTCGTTTTCCGAATAAAGGAAGCTGCTATATGCCTGACGTCCTTCGCGGAGTTCCTTATTTACCCAATCTGTCACATTGTTGCGCAATGAATTACCAGGATTACTGCAATTATCACATATCAGCCGCAGCATTTTCTTACCATTAGAGATAACATCTTTACGTATCGGTTCTGCTACTTTATTGATTTCCTGTTTCATTTGGTCGATCTTGATGCTTTGAGCACAGTTGCACCGGCTCACATCCATCACATCCAGCAATTCTTTTTGCTTTTGTTTCAATGGTTTGGTAAAATGTTTCCATGCATTTCTGCGGGCTTCTTTAGCTCTTTTTTCCGCTTCCTTTTCTATGGTATTGAGTTCATCTTCAGTAGCTATTTTTTCATTTATCATCCATTCACGCATCATCTTAATCCCGTCGTGAGATTCTTCCCACTGCAGGCGTTCTTTACTTTTATAGCGTTCATGAGAGCCGGAGGTAGAATGCCCCTGAGGTTGAGTAAGTTCCACAACATGAAACAAGACCGGAATATGTTCTTTTCTGGCTTTTTCAACACCTTCGTAAAAAACTTCCACCATTTTCTCATAGTTCCAGCCTTCCACCCTGAAAATTTCAAAGCCACTACCATTTTGTCGGCGAAAGCCTTCCAGTGCATGAGAAATACTTTGTTTTACTGTTTGATGTTTTTTATGCACCGAAATGCCATAATCATCATCCCAGACAAACATAGCCATGGGCACATCAAGTACTCCGGCAGCGTTCATGGTTTCCCAGAAATGTCCTTCTGATGTTGAGGCATCGCCAATGGTTCCAAAAGCGACCTCATTCCCTTTTTCAGAAAACATTTTGGCATCCTTCAACACCTCCACCTGTCGATATATTTTGGAGGCCTGTGCCAGGCCGAGCAAGCGGGGCATTTGGCCGGCAGTAGGCGAGATATCCGCTGAGGTATTTTTCATTTTCGTTTGATCTTTCCAGTCGCCGTTATCATCCAGCAAACGGGTAGCAAAATGATTATTCATCAGCCGGCCGGCATTATCCGGATTAGCTTCGAGCGAAGTATCGCCATAGAGCTGTCCAAAGAATTGCTCCAGGGTAAGCCCTCCAATGGCCATCATAAACGTTTGGTCGCGATAATAACCACTGCGCCAGTCACCATCTTTAAAAACTTTAGCCATAGCCAGTTGTGCTACTTCTTTTCCATCGCCAAAGATTCCGAATTTAGCTTTTCCGGTAAGCACTTCGCGTCTTCCGATGATACTTACATGGCGACTTTCCAGGCCAAGGCGGTAATCATCAATAATGGCTTTACGATCAATATTTAACTTTTCCAGTATAGAAGCTTTTTGCTTGTTTTTTGTGGTTGCTTTTTTTGCCATAATTCCCAGGGTTTTCAATAAAAATAAAGAGCAACCTGAATGTTGCCAGTCTATACAACAATCGGAAACGAAATTGGTTTTCACGAATCAGGAAGCGCGGGGGGAAAAGATATAATGCGGAGCAAAAAGGCTAAGGCTGATGCCGCGAGCAGCCATAAACAGCAGCAGCGCAAGCCATAAGCCATGATTCCCAAGCGACGGGCTAAGGAGGAACCAGGCCGGAAGATATATCAGTATCACGGCAACAACCATAGTGTTACGCATAGGCTTTGATGCAGTAGCACCAATAAAGATACCGTCCCATAAAAAGGCCGGAAATGTCACAAAAGGAATAAAGGCGACCCAAAACAGATAGGGGGAAGCATTGTCAATAACCTGCTGCTGGTCTGTCAACAAGCGCAAAATCCAGTCATTACCAAAAATATATACCACAGTAAAAGGTGTAGCCATAGCCATGCCCCACAAGAACAATCGCCGGACAAGCTTTTTCAACATCGCGCTTTGGCGGGCACCTGTATATTTTCCTACCAGCGCTTCTGCTGCATACGCAAATCCATCAATAAAATAGGAAAACAGCAGGAAATACTGAAACAGTATAGAATTCACAGCCAACACTGTATCGCTGATTTGAGCAGATATGGCTGTAAAAAATGAAAGTGAACTTATCAATAACAAGGTTCGAATAAAGATGTCACCATTTACCTTCAAAAAAAGTTTAAGAGCCTGAAGCTGCATCATGGCTTTCCATTTCCAAAAGCCAAGGAAAGCGGAATACTTTTTCATAAGGAAAAACACGGCTATGAGTAAGCCAGAGTATTGGGCAATCACCGTCCCCAGCGCAACTCCGTTGGAAGACATCTGAAAGTAGTATACAAAGATAAAATTCAGGATAATATTCAGGGCATTGATAAAGATGGCAATCATCATTGGGATGCGAGCATTTTGCATCCCGATAAACCAGCCATTAAAGGCATAAATACTGATAGTTGCCGGGGCAGCCCAGATACGGATATAAAAATAGGAGCGGGTGAGCTCTTCCACTTTGGGCGAGGCGTCCAGGACCCAAAAGCTAAAACGCTCGATGGGATATTGCAGGACAAGAATAAGAAAAGCAGCAATAACAGCCACAAAGAGAGCTCTGGAGAGCGTGAGTATGCTGTCAGATTTATTTTGAGCCCCAAAAGCCTGAGCTGTAAAGCCGGAAGTGCCCATGCGTAAAAAACCAAACACCATGTAGATCATATTGAAAATGGTGGTACCCAGAGCAATGGCACCAATATGTTCTTTGGAGGCCAGGTGGCCCATCAAAGCAAGATCAGCCATCCCAAGCATAGGCACAGTAATATTACTGATAATATTGGGGACAGCCAGATTTACTATTTGTCGGTTCAGCTGCATTACGGCTGCGAAAATACGATCTATTTCAAGATCAAGCTCAACAATTTGGCAGTATCGTTGTTTAATCATTTCAACAATCAGTAACACAATCATTAAACAAACAACGATGAAAGCACTAAAATTTCTGGCAGTAGCCTTAATTACAGCAGCTATGCTACAGGCATGCTCCAATCCGGAGGGTGAAAAATCAGAAACCTCTGAAGCGAAAAAAGCAAAAAATGGTGAAGGGATAACCTATACGGTTAACACCGATAAGAGCACCGTAAAATGGCTGGGTTCCAAGCCCGGTGGAGAACATTGGGGATACGTCCCTGTCATTGATGGCAAGCTAATGGTTCATGAAGGCGAGATTACCGGAGGAAAATTCACACTGCGAGTAGCCGATCTTACTGTGGAAGATTTGGAAGACCCGGAGATGAATGCTAAGTTAGCAGGACACCTTAAGACCCCTGACTTTTTTAACACCGAGGAGTACCCTGAAATCACCTTCGAAATTTCGGACATAAAACCGCTGGACGACAAAATGACCGGGGACAGCATGAAACTGACACATAAGATATCAGGGAATCTCAACATCAAAGACAATGTGAAAAACATCAGCTTTGATGCAAATGTAAAAATGATGGATGGCAAGATTGAAGCAAAAAGCCCACAGTTTTTAATCGACAGAACCGAGTGGGAAATCATGTATGGCTCCACAGCTAAAAAACAAAACCTGGGTGACAAATTCAAAGACAATGTTGTCCATGATGACATCGGGTTAACAATCAAATTACATGCCTCAAAATAGTTTAATTTCCATAATGTATGAACCGAATATTTCTAATTGCCCTAATAGCCTTTTTTGCCATGTCAATGAATAAATCTGAAACATTTCATGATTTTGTTGTCCAGGACATCAATGGAAAAGACTTTGATTTCAGCCAACTAAAAGGAAAAAAAGTCCTGGTTGTCAATACCGCTTCAAAATGTGGTTTTACACCGCAATACGAGGGGCTTCAAGATCTTTATGAAAAGTACAAAGATCAGGATTTTACCATCATTGGTTTTCCGGCCAACAATTTCATGAACCAGGAGCCGGGCTCTGATGAAGAGATCAAGAGTTTTTGCACAACAAACTATGGAGTTACCTTTCCGATGATGTCAAAAATTTCTGTAAAGGGTGATAATATGCATCCCGTTTATCAATGGCTCACACAAAAGAGCAAAAACGGAAAAGAAGACTCAAAAGTACA
>JBNJHE010000128.1:0-6337 GCA_051748205.1 Bacteroidota bacterium
GTTGGGTTAAGGAAGGACTCAGAGCGAAAGGGAGATGTAAGTTTGAGGGATGGAAGTTGCGTAATGTTCAAAGTTCAAAGTTCAATGTTCAATGGATGAGCTCATGGCGGAAGGGAGATGTAAGTCTGAGATGTTGATTGGATGATTGAGTTGATTGATCCCGACCTTCGGTCGCGGATGCTCATAAAACTATTAAATCGAAGATTTCTGGTTTTATGGCATTGGTTGATTGGGCTGTCATTTATGTGTGTGGGTGTTTTATATCTAAAGACTTCAGCGACTTTAGGGACTTTAGCTATGATGTTTTTTCCACCGCGAATTGCCGCGAATTTTAAAACGCTAATTAACGCGAATTGATAAAAAAATTAGCGATAATGAGACTTGAGAAAACGAGAGCGTAATGAGTAATGAGTATTGAGTATTGAGTATTGAGTATTGAGTATTGAGTATTGAGTATTGAGTATTGAGTATTCTACGACTTAAACGGTTAAGCACTTGATTTATATCCGAATCAATCAATCATCCAATCAATCAATCAATCAATCCCTAATACTCGCATTTCCCTTCTGTACTGAGTTTCTCCTTAGCCCAACATTGAACATTGAACATTGAACATTGAACCTTGAACCTTGAACAATTAAGCCTTAATTCGCGGTGGAAAAACACCATCGCTTCATTCGCTAAAGTCGCTTACCGGATATTTAGGTTGGTTTTGTTTACGCTTTCTTAAATTTCCCTAACTTTGCATTATGGATAAAAGCGCATTGAAAGACTTTCTTGATCATAAGCTATCTCAGTATAACCAATCATCATTTATTGATAATGACCCTGTGCAAATACCTCATATGTTTAAACAACAGGAGGATATTGAAATTGCCGGTTTCTTTGCTGCTTTGTTTTCCTGGGGGCAGCGCAAAACAATATTGAATAAAAGCCATGAACTTCTCGAACGTATGAATATGGAGCCTTATACGTTTGTTGTTAATGCTGATCAAGGCGCTCTAAATGCTTTTAAATACTTTAAGCATCGCACATTTAATGAAACTGATATTCACTATATTGTTTTGTCTTTGCAACACATCTATCGAGGGAATAAGAATTTGGGGCAGTATTTCAGTAATCTATTTCAACAGTCAAACAGAAATATGGCTGAAACATTATCCGTTTTTAAGGCTGAATTTTTCCGTCATCCCCATCAAAAACGCACTGAGAAGCATATCGGCGATCCTTTAAAAGGAAGTACAGCCAAACGCTTGAATATGTTTTTGCGCTGGATGGTTAGAAAGGACGAAAGTGGGGTTGACTTTGGTCTTTGGAGAGATATCTTAGCATCAGAACTGTTTTTGCCACTGGATGTGCATAGTGGTCGGGTGGCCAGAAAGCTGGACTTGCTTCGCAGAGAACAAAACGACTGGAAAGCAGTGGAGGAAGTGACCCGAAATCTCAGGCAATTTGATGCAAACGATCCGGTAAAGTATGATTATGCTCTTTTTGGTACCGGAGTAGTTGAAAAATTTTGATGCTTTTGTTATGGGCCAGATAATCTGCTTTTGATATTATGCTTGTTGTAGGTTTGGGTAGACCCTTTTTTAGCGTTTTTACTGTCAATATCCTGTTTTAGGTCTTCCAAAGGACAGCCGATGCAACTATCCGTAGTACATCCTCCGCAGCCATCTTTTTTATGCTGAATGTTTTGGTATATTTTTATTGCAGCAATAACTACCGCGGCTGCAACAATGGCTATAGTGATGATCGATTGAATCATAGGATAAATGCTTTAAGCTTGTTTAGATATTCCTCAGCCATAGGAAATTGTTGTATTGTGTGCCAGGCAATAAACAATGAGATGAAAAAGAATATCAGACTCCAGAGAAGAGACGGAATTCCGGTTATTTTGTTCAAATTTGACGCATCTCCTGCCTGTTTTGGTTCATGCCAGGCTATCCTGATTAAATTTAGCGGTGCCATGAGGCTTCCCCAAAACAAAATACCGCCAAAAAAGATGATTGCTATTTCCATAGCCAGGGTATTGTCAATGTAAAATAAGAGAAAAACAAGGCTGCCGAAGGTCAATATCCAGATGATTCCATAAAGGTTTCTGACAAAAAGAATGAGATTCAATCCCAGAATACCGGCTAAGGCAATCATGAGGAAAAATTCATTCTTTGTGTTGAGCAGAAAAAATAAAAGCAGGGCGGCACCGGCAGAAGCAGGATAACCGGCCAGGGATGTCAGGAAATGACTTACTTTGTATCTTGACGAAGTATAGGCCGTACCGGAAGTATCATAAAATAATTCAATTTTGTGAATGCTGCCTCTTGTAAGCAAGGACATTAAGGCATGGCCGTTTTCATGGATCAGGGTATTAAATACCTGAAAATATTTTCCCAAAAAAGGAATACGTGGAACGATGGCTGCCAATAGCAAAATCAAGTAAAACCAATAATATGGAGGCTGGTGTATCATTTGAAACAGTACTTACAGTAAACTTCCTATCTGATAAACCATAAACGATATAATCCATGCCAGGCCACTGGTATAAAAGATTGTAAAAATAGCCCATTTCCATGTGCCCGTTTCTTTGCGGATGGTAGCAATTACTGCAATGCAAGGGAAGTAGATTAAAACAAACAGCATAAAAGTAAAAGCAATTAAAGGAGTAAAAACTTTTTGTCCTTTATGGGGGCCACTGTTATAGGTTTGATTTCTGAGTTTTTGAATCAGGGAACTTTCTTTTTCAATGGAGTCATCCTCGGGATTAGCCTGATAAAGTACTCCCAGTGTTCCTACAACAACTTCTTTAGCTGCTACACCAGTAACAATCCCAACACTCATTTTCCAGTCAAATCCCAGAGGTTGCATTACAGGTTGAATGAATTTTCCAATCCGTCCAATATAGGATTGCTCCTGATGCTGACTTTGCTCTTGTAAATCAGTTTTATGAAGAGCAAGCGCTTTCGCATGGGTTAGAGAGTCAGTAATTTGTTTCTGATCAGTATTTTGAATTTTGTTGTCATAAAATTGTGCTATGTTTTCCTTTTTTGTACTAAATATTTTCTCGGATTCCGGATCTCTTGGGAAATATCCTAAAGCCCAGATAATTACTGAGGCTAATAAAATTACACCGCCAATTTTTTTCAAATATTGAACAGCCCGGTGCCACATATGTTTAATAAGGGTTTTTCCGGACGGAAGCCGATAGGGTGGGAGCTCCATCACAAAGGGAACATCCTGGGTTTTAAACATTGTTTTGCGAAACAAAATGGCGGATAGGATAGCCAAAAGCACACCAATTCCATATAAGGAGAATAAGATAGTGCCCTGGTATGCAGTGAAAAAGGCAGATATAAACAAGATGTAGACGGGTAGCCGCGCGCTGCACGACATAAATGGATTAATCAGGATTGTGATCAGGCGATCGCGTTTGCTTTCAATAATGCGTGTCGACATAATTGCCGGAACATTACATCCAAAGCCCATCAGCAGTGGGATAAAGGACTTTCCGTGCAGCCCGATCTTATGCATGGCCTTATCCATAATAAAGACAGCCCGTGCCATATAGCCAGTGTCTTCCATCAGCGCAATAAAAAAATACAGCAGCAGGATATTAGGAAGAAAGATGATAACACCTCCAACACCTCCGATGATACCCTGTATGAGAAGGTCTTTAAACATACCCGGTGGCATCACGTGATAAAGGCTGTTTGATATGATTTCTACCAGGCTTTCAATCCATGACATTGGATAAGCCCCCAGCTTAAAGGTTGTAAAAAAAGTAAGCCACATAAAAAACAGGAAAACCGGAATCCCCCAAAACTTATGTGTAATAAAGCTGTCCACTATTTTTGTGCGTTTATGCTGCTGGCCTCCGCTTTTTTTATGGGTTTGCTTCAGCGCCCCGGCAATAAAGCCATAACGGGCATCAGTAATTTGTGCTTCGCTGTCATCGCCAAAAATCGACTCCATCTTAATAGCTTCCGACTCGGTAGTATGCAGTATTTCTTTACTATTGGTGAGCGTGGAAATCTTTTTTGTTGTTTCTTTATCTTTTTCTAAAAGCTTAACCGCCAAAAATCTGCTGCTAATCTTAGTGGTAAGATCTTTGTTTTCAGGAATGTCAATGAGATTAGTGAGTGCTTCTATGCTTTTTTCGGTTGTTTGACCATAATTGATGTTGATTTGACGGACTGTGTCATCCTGATCCTGATGTACTTCTATGATTTTTTGCAAAAGGTTTTTGATCCCTTTTCCCTTTAATCCAACCGTCGGAACCATAGGTATGCCGAGCATATCGCCCAGCATTTGATAATCCAGCTTGTTGCCCTGTTTTTGAAATTCGTCAAACATGTTTAACGCTATGACAACCTTGACATTCATGTCAATAAGTTGGGTGGTTAAATATAGATTGCGCTCAAGATTCGTGGAGTCAATCACGTTGACAACAATATCAGGCATGGTGTTGAAGATGTGATCGCGAACAAACAGTTCTTCCGGAGAATAGGCCGTTATGGAATATGTTCCGGGTAAATCGACAACGTTAAAGGTATAGTCGTAAAGCTTAAAACGCGCTTCCTTGGCGTCGACAGTAACTCCACCGTAGTTACCTACATGTTCTTTCGATCCCGAGGCATGATTGAAAAGGGTTGTTTTACCGGAGTTAGGATTTCCTACAAAGGCTACATTAATGGTTTTTCCTTTTTCACGCGCATTAAGTTTAAGCATCTTTTCATTAATGCCCTCATGGTAATTATTGTTGTTTTTTTGAATAATTGGCTGAATCTCGTTTTCTGAAACAACTTCAATCAATTCCGCCTCACTGTTTCTTAGGGATATATTATATCCCATAATGTTATATTCAATCGGATCCTTTAATGGTGCTTTCTTGACAATAAAGATTTCTTGTCCTACCACAAAGCCCATTTCAATAATTCGTTTTCGAAAAGCTCCATGTCCTTTTACCTTGACGATTATTGCCTTTTCGTTTTGCTTTAGTTCCGACAGCTTCATTTATAGCTACTTTTGTTAATTTGGATTAATTATAAATTAAGGCAAAAATATCGTTTTTCAGTTAATCATGAAACACTTTTGAGTCTAAATTACCGTAATTATTAAGATACAGACTTAAAAAATGCGTGATAAGCCTGTTTTCTGTAGAAGAACTGGCTGTATAACAAAGGACAAACTATGATTTCGGGGTTTTTTACGGGCAATATTCAATCATTTTGCGCTGCGCATCCCGTTTGTCATGACCAAACATGATGGCCAGCTTAAGGTCAGAGCAGGCTTTTTCAGCTTCTTTATAATGATTATGGCATTTAGCTCGCAATGCATATGCTTCACCGATATGTTTTTTTTCCAGTGCTTTGTTCAGGTTTTCCAGTGCTTTTTCGTATTGATAATCCTGAAGTTGCAGTTTCCCCATTAGATACAGAGCCGTAGCATTGGAAGGATCTCTTCGCAAAGCAGCTCTTAAATCTTGTTTCGCTCTGGAGTCTTTGTCCATTTCCAGATAAACATAGGCCCTTTGTGCATAGGCATCAGCATAGTTTGGGTTTCGGCCAATCACTTTTGTGAACGCCTGACGCGCCCTGAGTTCGTTGCCTGTATGGGCATAGCAAATCCCTTTGCGATATTCCAGTTCATGATCCCTTATACCGAATTCATTGCTTAACTTCTCTAAATCAGCCTGGGCTTTTTCATATTCTCCGATTGACTCAAAAAAACGCGACCGCTCCCTGTAAACTTTTTCGTTTTTAGGATTAATATCAATTAAGTTTTGATACTCTTTTTCCGCCTTTTTGAATTTTTTTTGAGCTTCAAATAGCTTAGCTCTAAGAATAAATGGATCCGGATTCTCGGGTTTGTAATCAATGGCTTTAAGTGCATCCTTGAGTGCTTTGTCGTACTTGCCCATCTTTTTTAGCAGGCAGGCCCTTTGGTAAAAAAGCTGGTAGCTTCCGCCGGCGAGCTGCTCATTTTTCGTATAACTTTCCAGCGCTTTTTGACGCTGCTTTAAAGAATCGTAAATGATACCGGATTCAAGCCATGCCACTGCTAGCCTGGGGTTTATCTCAAGAGATTTGTTGTAGCTCTGTAATGCTTTATCCAGTTTGCCTTGTTTATACAAGGTTTTTCCTTTGTAAAACCAGGCCGGATAAAAGTCCTGTTGCTCATCAATGGCTCTTGAAAATTGTTGGAGTGCAGCATCATATTGCTTTAGTTCAAAATCGCATCTTCCCAGGTAATACCAGGCTTCATGAAAGAATTTATCTTTTTTTACAGCTTTGGTAAATTGTTGATGCGCGGTTTTGTAGTTGCCTGCTTTAAAATGTGTTAG
>JBNJHE010000129.1:0-6286 GCA_051748205.1 Bacteroidota bacterium
AGATGAACAGTATGAGGTATATATTGACAGGATTGCTGATAATTAGCTCTTTGCTATGTGTTAAAGCTGAAGAAGTAGAGTTTGCAAAAGCGCAACAGATTGCGGAAACCTGGTTTGTTGAAATGCTGAGCAACAGTACAGAAGAAGTGTCCGTAGAGCGAACGGATCATCTTGTTTATCAGGATGACACATTGATTTATTTATTTCATTTCAGGGATTCTGGTTTTGTTTTTGTTTCAGCTGAGGACCTGGTGCATCCGATTCTTGGTTATGGCACAGCAACGGTTGCTGCCTGGGAGGATGCACCCTATCCTGTTGTTCGTTGGATAGAACAAAAGATGGAAGAAATTGCATATATTCGTAAGAATCAGGTTGCACCCTGGGGTGAGGTTGCAGATTTATGGAGGGATATGCCGTCCTTCAAGGAAAAGATGTCTGCTAAAGGAAAATCACCTTTGATGATGTCGAAATGGGATCAAAACTGGCCGTACAATCAAATGGCTCCCAGTGCTCAGTTTGGTCCTGGCGGACATGCATATATAGGCTGTGTGGCTGTATCCATGGCTCAGTATATGTATTACTATCGTTATCCATTAACAGGAAACGGAAGCCATGGCTATTATCATAATCAGTATGGGTATTTGTCGGCTGACTTTGGCAATGCCACTTACAATTATAATGCTATGGTGAATGAGCTGAATGGACAGACCAATGATGAGGTAGCCAAGTTGTTATACCATTGTGCCATTAGTGTCGATATGAACTTTGGGCCAAACGCATCAGGTGCTTCGGCTTACGATGTGCTAGCAGCGATGCAAAACTATTTTGGCTATTCGGGCGATGCTTATCTCAAAAATTCCTTCCATGACACAACATGGAAAAGCATGATACGCCATGAGCTGGATCATAGCAGGCCAATGATGTATGCCGGTTACTCCGGTTCAGGATACGGCCATGCCTTTAATCTTGATGGTTATCAGGGCTCTGATCATTTTCATTTTAACTGGGGCTGGTCCGGAAGCTATGATGGCTATTACTACTTATCTTCTCTTAGTCCGGGAAGTAGCGACTTTACCAATAATCAAATGGCTACTTTTAATGTTGTTCCTGGTGCTGGATATCCTTCCTATTGTTCTTCGTCCACTCAAACATTAACTGCCATGCAAGGCACCTTTGAAGATGGAAGCGGTCATTACAATTATCAGAATAATTCTTCATGTTCCTGGTTGATCGACCCTGTAGATCCGGTGTCTTATATCGAATTACGGTTTGATCGTGTAAATCTGGAGCTGAATCAGGATGTTATTAAGGTATATGACGGTGCTGATACCACTGCTGCTTTATTGAGTAGCTTTCATGGCGATAGTATCCCTCCGGTGTTAGTTTCATCAGGACCGCAACTGTATGTTAGCTTTCAATCCAACAGCACGGATACTGCTGGAGGCTTTCATGCGTCTTATACTGCATCTCCACTCGATTATTGTTTGTCTATGACAACTCTGGACGCCAATACCGGCTTGATCACTGATGGTTCCGGAACGAATAATTACAATAACAACACCTTTTGTAAATGGTTTATCAATCCTCCGAATGCAAGTAAAATAGAAGCATATTTTACTATGCTGGACACCTATGATTCCACTGATGTTGTCTCTGTGTATGATCCTGCTACCAGTCCTGGTACTTTGCTGGGCACATTTTCGAATAGCATTCCGGCCAATAATTACATTGAGTCTAACAGTGGACAGATGCTAGTTGTGTTTTCGACCGATGGCCAGCATACAGCTGATGGATTTGGGCTGGCTTATACTGCTGATACTTCTACTTCAGTAAAGGAAAGTCAACAGGGTGAACTAAAGGTGTATCCCAATCCCTCGGATGGTATTTTGACTGTTGACCTGGGGGATTCTCAGCGTTACAATACGATAGAAGTCTTGTCCATGGAAGGAAAAATGGTTGTGCAACAGCAAGCAGCAGCAAAAACAGAACTGGTATTATCCCCGGGCATTTATGTACTCAGGATACGGGGTAGGGAAGAGCTGCTAACAAAAAAAATAATCATTTTGAGCAATGAGCGCTAACACTATTGGAAATGTATTGAAGCTAACCAGCTTTGGGGAATCGCATGGCCCTGCTATAGGTGGTGTACTTGACGGTTTTCCTCCAGGTATTTATCTGGATGAGTCATTTATTGCACAGGAGCTTAAACGCCGGAAGCCGATGCATATATCAGGCGGGACAGCACGTGAGGAAGCAGACCAGCTTCAGGTATTGTCGGGTGTTTTTGAGCAGCAGTCAACCGGAGCTCCGCTGGCATTTTTGATTGAAAACAAAAATCAAAACCCTGCGGATTATCAAGGGCTAAAAGATATTTACCGGCCCTCGCATGCGGATTATTGCTGGGAGCAGAAGTTTGGGATTCGCGATTATCGTGGTGGCGGGCGAAGTTCGGCCAGAGAAACTGCTGTACGTGTTGTGGCTGGCGCAATGGCTAAATTGCTTTTAAAGCGTGAGGAGATCGAGATTGTTTCTGCGGTAACACGCATTGGGGCTGTTGCGACAGATAAGGGAATTGGTCATCTGACTAAATCACAGGCGTTGGATTTGACATACGGCTTTGCCGATAAAGGGCGAAGCAGGGAAGTGGAGAAATATATAGCCATGCTAAGGGAAGAAGGTGACACTGTGGGTGGAGTTATTTCCTGTGAGATCAGAAATGTGGCTGTAGGGCTTGGAGCGCCAGTTTATCACAAGCTACATGCCGATTTAGGGGCTGCTATGCTGGGGATTAATGCTGTCAAAGGGTTTGAAACAGGAGAAGGCTTCGCTGCAGCTCAAATGAAGGGCTCAGAACATAATGATGCGTGGATTATGGATGACGATACCATGTCTACAAAAACCAATCATGCTGGTGGGATATTGGGTGGCATATCCAGCGGGCAGACTATTCGTTTTAATATCGCCTTTAAACCGGTTTCATCTATCCAAAAAAAACAGCGTACCCTTAGCCGGCAAAAACAAGAGACAACAATAGAAATTACAGGGCGTCATGATGTATGTGTTGTCCCACGGGCGCTCCCTGTTGTAGAGGCAATGGCGGCACTTGTTATTGCTGATCATTTATTGTGGTCAAAAACTACGAAGGTATCATAATTGACTGGGTTTTGCGTTTGCTCTAATGGTAGTAGACTTATTGTTGTGATTAAAATTATAGCTTATGAAGTTAAAAATCATGCTTTTTTTCCTTATAGCTTTGCTCGTGCCCGTTTGGAGTATTGCTCAGCAAAAGTGTGATGTAGAAATATCACCACGCTCAGAACGTTATTATAAAAAGGCCCTAAAGAAATATCTGGATGCTGATTTCCGTGGAGCTTCCGATTTATTAAAGAAAGCGATAGAGGCTTCGCCGGAAAATTACCAGGCTCATTTGTTGAAAGCGAATATGAATGTGAACACCCGCAATCCGCGTGGTAGTATTCGTATGGCATTTGAAAGCTACAAGCGTGTGGTTGAGATCTGCCCGGAGGCTGATGTTAAGGCCTATTATTATATTGCGGAGATTTATTATGGAAGGGAGGAATGGGAAAAGGCGGCCAACAACTATGAGCTATTTTTAAGCAGCGATATGCAAGGGCAAAAGCGGGTTACAGAAGATGATATTCGACAGGCAGACCAGATGCTGAAAAAGGCGAAGTTTAATCACCGGATTTTATCCAACAAAGTTCCCTTTAACCCAAAACCCGTTCGGGATGTTAGTACAGAACGAGATGAATATCTGGCCATTATTTCGCCCGATCATGAGAAGATGTTTTTTACTCGTCGCGTTGAAGAGATAGATCGCACCAATGTGTATGAATCTGCCGATAATTATGTCGAGAAGTTTATGCTGTCCCGGCGAAAGGCAGATAATGTATTTGATCAGGGCACACCGTTGGATTATCCGTTTAATCAGCGTCAGAATGAAGGAGCTGCTACCATAACGATTGATAACAAAGATTTGTATTTGACTATATGTCAATATGTCAAAGGGTATTATAATTGTGATATTTGCCATTCGCATTATGATGGTGAGTTTTGGTCGGAAATCCGAAGCCTGGGCGATCAAGTTAATAACGAGGATACGTGGGAGGCTCAGCCTTCGATCTCGTCCGACGGCAAAAAGATATATTTTGTAAGCGACCGTAGTGGCGGTTATGGGGGTTATGACATTTATTTTACGACAAAAGACTCTTCAGGAAACTGGTCGAAAGCCACTAATGCCGGCCCTGCTATAAATACCAGTGGTGATGAAGCTTCACCTTATATCCACACCGACAGTCAGACCTTGTATTTCTCCTCCCGGGATCGTTATGAAGAAAGCGAAGACCGTCTTTATCCAGGCCATCAGGGGCTGGGAGGCTACGATGTGTTTTATATCCGCCTTGGCGAGCAAGAAAAAATGAAGCAACCCAAAAACCTGGGCTATCCCATCAATACCAAAGATGATGAAGTTGGCTTTTTTGTGAGTACAGACGGGACAAAGGGTTATTTTGCTACCAACAAATACAGCGATGCAGGCGACTATGATATATTCTATTTTGACCTCTATGATGAAGTGCGACCGGAAAAAGTCTTGTTTTTGAAAGGGACATTAACCGATGATCAGACCAACCAACCCATACAAGATGCCAAAATAGAGCTGAAGAGCGTAGAAAGCAAACAGGTAGAAGTAATTGATGTCGATCAGCAAACGGGTGAATATGTTGCAGCAATGCCGTTTAAGGAAGATTATGTGATGACAGTAAAAAGCAAGGAACACGTCTATCAATCACATTATCTGTCACGAAAACAACCCTCTTTGATGAAGCCTGTCGAAGTTGATATCAAGTTGGAGCCCATGCAGGTAGGTAAGTCTTATCGTTTGAATGATATATATTTTGACACCGATAGCGTTAATCTGACCGGCGAATCGATGTTTGTTCTCCGCGATTTTGTTGATTATTTGAAGGATAATAAAGCTATGCAGATTGCTATTCATGGTTATACCGATAATGTGGGCAGTGCTGCCTATAATCTAAAGCTATCCAGGGAGCGCGCAAAAGCCGTATACCAAACACTGGTTGAAATGGGGGTGCCTGAAAATCAACTGGAATATGAAGGTTTTGGGGAAGCCAATCCGGTAGCTGATAATACTACTGAAGAAGGACGGGCAAAAAACAGAAGAACTGAGTTTGTGATAAAAAAGTTTTAGCTTTCGATCAAGGTAAAAAAAAAGCAAATTTTTCTTGCATGAATCAAAGCTTTTGCTACTTTTGCAAACCGTTTAACGAGATCGTTTTTTGAAAAGTTGCCTGAGGAAGCCAGTGATTATTGGATAAAGCAAAGTATACGAGTTCTATAGCAAGGACTATGATACCAGAAGAGCAAAACCAGGAGAGGTGGGTGAGTGGCTGAAACCGCATGTTTGCTAAACATGTGTACGTTAACGCGTACCGGGGGTTCGAATCCCCCTCTCTCCGCAACCAACACCATCGGGGTGTAGCGTAGCCCGGTTAGCGCGCCTGCTTTGGGAGCAGGAGGTCGCAGGTTCGAATCCTGCCACCCCGACAAATTCTCTCTTCTATATTGGCTCTGTAGCTCAACTGGATAGAGCAGCGGCCTTCTAAGCCGCAGGTTCCAGGTTCGAGTCCTGGCAGAGTCGCAAGACAGTATTGAGCAAGAGTATTGAGCAATAGGGTTTTCGCGTTTTTCAATTTATTTTTTATCTTTCTTAATCCTGTTAACCCGGCTTTTCTATTCAGGATTTGTAGTTCTACTTGATAGAGCATCCGCGACTTTCAGTCGGGAAGGTCGCAGGTTCGAATCCTGGCACCCCGACAAATTCTCTCTTCTATATAACGAATTATTGAAGATATTAAACAAGAAAAAAATTCAATAATGTTAACACCTGTTAAAGCCGTCAAAGGCAAAACGGAAATTGAAAGTCAACGTAACAAAGCTGTTGATGATCTTTTTTCTAAAACAGTATCTAAAATTCGCCAACCCATATAAAGCTTTTTTAATTGACTAATAGAAAAAATGATATCTAAAGGGCAAACAAGGTGAGATCAACTAAAGGCCTTTTGGTTCATGTTTTTGGAAAAATGGCCGCTGCTTTTATTGGATTAATTTTTAACCCTTGATTCGCATTGTATTTTAAACCAAAAGAGGTGGTACCACCTGGAGGCTAAGTTTGATCAATAACTTTTTAATCCCGGACTGCCGGTTCAACAGGGAAGATGCACCCTCACTCACGGTATATTCCCAT
>JBNJHE010000130.1:0-6257 GCA_051748205.1 Bacteroidota bacterium
AAAATTTAGACAGATGAAACATACAATCATTGAAAAAGCGAAGGAACAACTTAAACCTTTTCGTGATAAAGAACAAGTATATAAAGAGCTAAAAAGCCAGGTGGACAAAGATTTTGGATCTCTGTTACCTTCCCCGGTAATGAAGCTGGAGGCGAATTCTGTAGAGGCCATTGCCGGGCATATCGCACCTGTGCTGGCCCATATGCAGGCATATCAACCCGAGCTTTTGCGTCAGTTGATTTACAGGATTGATTTGAATGAAAAGAATCTTTTTGCATATTTAGAGGGCTCGGACCCCGAAGAGCATGCCACAATAACAGCCTGGATGATTGTGGAGCGGGAATTAAAAAAAGTGGTGCTGCGCATGCATTTTGCTTCCGGTAAAGATATTCGTCTATGAGGAAGTACGCTTTAAGGTTATGCAGCCAATTTCGGGGTGAATGCCAACACGTCCGGGAAAACCTATAAATCCAAGCCCCGGACTAATGTGTAAATATTGATTCCCTTCTTTAACTAAGCCTGTCCAGCGTGTATATTTATATTGCACCGGACTCCATTTTAATTTTCCAAGCCGGAATCCAAACTGAAAACCGTGGGTATGCCCACTGAGTGTTAAGCCGATATTGGTTTTTTCCAGCACTTCATAATCCCAGTGAGAAGGATCGTGAGACAGCAAGATATGATAGGGACACGCTTTGACATCCGCCAGGGTCTTTTTTAAATCCGCATACTGTGGGAAGGGCTCTACGCCCCAGTTTTCAACACCCAAAAGCCCCAGACATGTGTCGCCGCCGTCAATGCGAATTCCTTCATTCTTAAGCAGCCGGAACCCGCTTTCGCTGAAAACCTTTTCAAGCTTATGCTGATCGCTCTGCTTTTCCTCTTCGTTGCTCCATCGAACATAGTGGCCGTAATCGTGATTTCCTGTGACCGCATATTTGCCTTTGCTTGCCTTCATATCCTTCAACGATTGCTGAAAAGGTTTGGCTTCGGCAGCTGTGTTGTTGATAAGGTCACCGGTAAAAAGAATCAGGTCAGCATCTAAACGGTTAACCACTGAAGTAACTCTGGCCGGAAAAGAAGACTTTGGAGTAAAACTACCCAGGTGATAATCCGATATATGTATTAGTTTCAATCCATCTAAACCTTTGGGTAGATGTTTGCTTTCGATAGTATGCCGCCTTACGTTGAGTTGAGTTTTGCCAATCACAATTCCATAGAGAATCAGAACAAATAACAAGCCACCCAGGACCAGGCCCGGCCAGGAAAGTATAAGCAGGTAATCGCCACTGTAACTCATAAACCGGGCAGTCTGAAAAATCAACTCATCCACTACATTGCAAGAGACAAAGATGATCTTTGGAACATAAAACAGTACAAAAGCACCATTAACACGGTGTATATTCCTCATTGTAGCAGGCGATTTCATGTCTGGTGGAATAAAAAGCCATGCAAAAAGGCGTAATATGAAGAAAAAGGATATTCCCCAGTGAATGATTGATATGACAAGTGTGGTGTTGTAGTCTGGGGAATCCAGGAACAGGTTTATTCCCCGCATAGTAAGCAGGTCGATTAAAATTATTACCGACAAAAGTAATACGATAATCTTTCTAACTTTGTTCTTCATCTTGTCTTAATTTGTTTGTTGTTCATTGTTCGGTGTTCGGTGTTCCTTGCCTGCCCCGTTAAATGCGACGATAGGAGTAGATTTAACGGGGTTCCTTGCCTGCCCCGTTAAATGCGACGATAGGAGTAGATTTAACGGGGTTCTGTGTTGGCTGTTGCGCTATCTTATCGCTCATATCTCACAACTCACCTCTCATCTCTCATTCTCTTCGTTCGCATTAGTCTCTTAAGTCGCCTTAGTCGCTTCGTTCGCCCTATCGCATCATCGCCAACTCGCACCCCTAAATCTCCGCCTAAGGCGGAAATCCCACCGCACAATGACATAGCCTTCTGGCAATTTGCTTCCTCACATTTAATCATCCCCGTGTATGCTAAAGTTTTTGTCATGGCTCGGTTCATGTCAACAATTCAAAGATTTGGGACTGTGCTATTGGTTATGATTTTCAGGCCGATGAAGCCTGACCCCCTCGGGCCTTGAGCGCTTCCAACGCCGGTGTGACCAAAGCCAGTATTCTGGTTTTTCCTGTATACGTTTTTCCAGTTTTCGGATGTATGTTTGTGTGATTTCTCCTTCCTGGGTGCTTTGCGGGTCGTCGGTGATAAGTTCAATATTCATCTGATAGTAATTGCGCTTGATTTTATCAAAGCTTAAAAACAAAACCGGCAGATTCAGCTTTTTAGCCATTTTCTCAACCCCATTATAAAACCCGGTTTCCTGGTTGAGAAAAATTGTCCAGTAAGCATGTCTGGCAGATGGAGATTGGTCGGCAATAAAGGCCATATTGTAGGTTTCATTGCTGTGGTTAACCATATAACGATAGGTTTCGTTCATCCTGACGGGTATGGAACCAAAGCGAGTCCGGAGTCGAAACATAAGTTTTTCGAACCATGGGTCGCTAAGCGGATGGTAAATCCCGGCCACAGGTACGTCGAACTTTGTATGGTAACCAATGTTGGTCCACTCCCAACAGCCGTAATGACCAAACGCAATGATGGTAGTTTGTCCAATCTGATTATAACGATCTAAGTGCTTTTGACTGTCCTCCGGAATAATGATGTGCCTGCTTGCTGTTTTCAAAGAGATCGTCAGCATCTTTAAAGTTTCCAGCATAATGTCAGTCAGGTGGAGAAAGAATTTTTTCTCGATTCTTTTTCTCTCCTCAGCTGATTTGTCAGGAAACGAGCGGGACAGGTTATCCCTGACAACATTTTTCCGATATCCGATTAGATGGTAAATGATAAAATATAATATTTTGGAAAGTCCTCTTTGTATAGGAAAAGGCAAAACTGCAAGCAGATATGCAAACGGTTCAATAAATAGATAGTGGAGGACAGCTCTCATAATCGATATTTTGAAGCAAAATTAATCAAATGAGCCGAATACTGCCGCAGAATAGCGAAAAATATACTTTCGTCATATTAATATCCTTTGAACCGGGCCATGATAAAAATATGGACAATACATGGATGATTATAATGGAATGGAAAATACGTATGTGGCATGTATTTGGCTCATGGCGAGTTCCCCCGAAAAAACATGGACAGATGAATGCATTTATTGTTCGTATGCTTGAGCCTGAGTTGTTTTGAGCATTGATAGTTAGTTTGTTATGTATGATGTGGAGAAATAATTAATCCTAAGGTTATAATTTTGTCTTACCGATGGTATAACTTTTTATCTTCGTAATGTGGAAGAGAAAGAAAATAATATACCAGTGGAAATATATGCGGTATTGAATACCGGTTTATTGAAGTTTGTTATGATGGACTGGCTCAATATGCGTGCAGTATATATTACAGCAGCTATTTTGTTTTGGACACTATTTATTTATATCAGATATAAGAGCAATCCGGCTGTGTTTGTATATTGGGGAATCCGTAAGGAGAATTTCAAGAAGTCGATGTGGAAGCTACTTCCATTTGGGCTTATTGGTATTGTGTCAATACTATTATATGGATATTGGCAAGATGCTGAATTCAGCAATTGGCATATTCTGCCAGTGTTAATTTTTTACCCCATATGGGGCACTTTTCAGCAGTTTATTGTAGCCGGGTTGGTTGCTGGAAATCTGGATCACAACAATATGGCGCGTCTTAGCAGACGAACGATAATAATCATAGTATCCGTTTTGTTTGCGTTAATACATGCACCGGATTGGATACTTGTTGCCTACGTGTTAGTGATGGAAATTGTTTTTCTATCTGTTTTTCTTCGTCTGCGAAATATCTGGGCTTTGGGTATTTATCATGGAATTGTCTCAACCTTGTTTTTGTATTTCGTATCAGGCAGAGACTTGTTTAAAGAACTATACGCGGTTTTTCTTTAACCGGAGCTTAGATATGAAAAAAACGTTTTAATTCAGTTCCTTTTTTAAGGCGATAATGGATAAAGAAAAGTAAAGCTGAAGCTGGCAACAAAGAGGCAAGAACCACCAAACTCCATTCCAGTGCTATCTGTCCCCACATATGTAATGCGATTATCCCTTCCAGAAAGAAGCTTAAAAGGGCTAAAAGCAGCAGGATGTAAGCGATCAGGTTGAGTCCTTTTTCTTTAAGGTTTTGCACTATAAGAATAAAAACGAATCCAATAATATAAACCATAAAAAGAATGGGAATGCCCAGGCTTAAGCTCCATTCCTGATTTCCTTCATAGACATCCAAAAGCAGCAAAAGGGCAGAAGTGGAAACCAGACTTCCGGCCATGATAACATATAAGTTGCCCGGCATAAACCGTAAAATTGTAGTGTTGACGAAAAGTACCAGACAAACGGTAATGGAATATTTTGACCAGGTTATTTGCCCATTCGAAAGCAAATCAATGATTAGGGTTACCAAAATAGCGCTAAGTAAAATGATCCCGGCAATTTCCCAAAGTAATTTCCTGCGCTGTAATTCATCCAGCATATGAAACTCTCTGAAATTTTTTCGATCGTGTTTTTTTATTTCATTGATATGCTTGCTATCTGAATCAAGTTCAGTATTGGCCGGTGTTCCGCATAGCGGACAATAATTCATGTGTTCTTCCAGTTCGACTTTACAATTACTGCATATTTTCATGGTGTCCTGTTTGGATATTATAAGGTTGTATATCAATGTTTTGATCTTTTAGTATTCGCGTAAATTTTTCTTCCAGTACGTTGGATTTGGTGATGTTGCTAAAGCTTATAATCAGATGGTTGTCGTAGCCTATGATGCCACAGCCAACTTTCATAATTTTATTGGGCGGTGGTGGTGTAAAGATAAAATAATCAATAAGACGATCTGTTTCATTCCTTAGTTTAACTTTCCCAAGATTGGTAACCACGCCACTATATTGGTTGGCCCCTTTGGTGTAGTAGTTTAACCTTAGTATCAGTGTTTTTAAAAATAAAGGAATGCTTTTAACATAGATTTTTTTTTCGCTTCCTACATTGCGGGAAATATTTTTGTTAATGAGTTTTTCATCCGTTTCCAGTCGGATTTGATGATGCACAGTTTTTAAAATTTCATCGAATGTGTAGTGGCCCAGTCTCAAATCTAATTCAGGCATAACAAAAAGAGAGAAATTACGCATTGTTTTTGAAGGGAAAATACTTCTAAGATTTATGGGGACCTGCACGCGAATCCATTTTTTAAGCGATTTTTTCTTTTGTTTTCTTTCGTTTTCAAAGATCTCCTGCAGGCTACACATATAGGCAGCGACCAGATAGTCTGTTATACTTACTTTTTTCTTTTCCGAAGCCTGTTTTATTTGAGCAAGATTGATGCTATAGAGGTTGTTTCTGAATCGAGGCTTGGAATTTAAAGGGAAAGGTAAATGAAAAGCCTTACTACGGCTTACCATAGGAGGAATATCTTGCTTAAAATAGCGTTTGTAGGAATCTTCATATTCCTCTTTAGGAATCTCATATTCTGGTATTGTGTCTGTTGCTGGATATGAAGGATTCCTGAGCTCTTCAGCATAATTGTCCAGCAGCGTTTGAAGAAACAAAAAGGCACCACTTCCATCAGTAAGTATATGGGAGCATTCCAGACTAACCATATTGCCCTTAATCAGGATTCGTAACCGGAGGTCGCTTTTTGAAAACTGCCTGCAAAATATTTGATCATCAACTTCTACCGGGATTGGCTTGGGGAGGTGTTCAAGATAATACCAAAAAAAGCCTTCTTTCAACTGCACCTTAAAAAAAGGGAATCTTGCCTCAGTCTTAGTTAATGCGTGCATTATCGCTGGCAAATAAATAGCTTTATGCAGCACTGCCGACAGCCGAAAGACTGCCGTTAATTCGTTATTCATCACTGCCGGATATATTTTGGCTGCGTTGTCCAGGGTAAACCAGAATTTGCCAGCATCTGAGGTTTTATTTGTCGCTTTCGTTCGCTTCAAGTTAGGTGTCTTATGGTCATGAATAATATTTTTCAAAGGTAAAGCACGAAAGAAGATAATCAAAGTTGATTGCTGATTTTTTTATTTATGCGATAAATTGCTATCCCAATCATTGAAGCCCTTTGAAAAGCAGTTACCTTTTAGGAATGGCGTAAAGTTGATTTTTAGCGGCGACGGTCAATGCAGTGTATAATGGCGGACGCATAATCATGGGTAGTATGTTTTTTATTGACATGATTGTCATAACATAGCGAAATACAAGCAG
>JBNJHE010000131.1:0-6074 GCA_051748205.1 Bacteroidota bacterium
CATATGTATCCCATCAAAAACCAATGGGTACTAAAATGCACGCATTGGTTTTTGATGAGTGGGAAAAAACAAGCGTTAAAGCCACAAACGTCAGAAGATATAGACCAGGCCATTTGGGTCCCGTACGAGCAAATCCCTGCCAAAGCAAATCGCACTTATGCCTCACTCCAGCCTATTATCCGGGAAAGCATGTTATAACTACTCCTTTTTTAACAGACGTTCTATTCGATTCAATCCACCAGACTGCAATTGGGGAAAGTAAGCATCAATAATTTTCCCTTCTGGGTCCACCAAAAGATAGGAAGGTATACTAACCAAATCAAAATGTCGCACAATATCATACTGATATCCGAAGTGCACTATAGGCCATCCATAATCCTTAGGCCGAAGGAAATCTTCATATTGCTGTTTATCTTCATCCATATAAACAGATAGTAGATAAATGTCATGTTTCGACTCATTATACAGCTTCTCCATGATATCCAGTTCTAAAAGACATTCCATGCATTTTGTCTGATAAAAAGACACCAGAAGATAACGTCCACGAAAGTCGCTAAAGCGAATGGAGTCCTGCTTTTGTTCATCAAAGAAAACAAAGTCTTTAATTTTCGAAGACCTGCGATCATACTGAAGTTGTTTTTCCAGGCGTGTTATGATATCACGATGTCGTTGAAATTTTGTCTGCTTTTTTAACTGATTCATAAAATCGATCATATCTTGCTGATAGAAATTAGACCGATCAAATTCACTCATCAGCAGAACAATAGCAGCCAATTCGCGCTGTTGTTCGTTTCTAAAAACAGTATCCTTTCCCAATAGATTATCCAGCTCCCGATAACTGGAGTTTTTAGCTATGAGACATTTTTCATATTCCCCCGGGCTGATATAGTCCGTTCTATCCGGAACATACATCTTTACAAAGCTCTTAAAAAACTGCATCCAGGTAGGATGCTCATAATGTATAACTTCATCTGCCAGAAACTGTTCTCCCAAAGCTTCAAGGTTATGAGAATACAAATACGTTTCAAGCTGAGCAAAATAACAACGGACATAGGTATTGACAAATTCACTATCCGAATGAACATTTGCATTCAGAATCTCCTTTTTTAAGGAATCATAAAGTTGATAATTGCGTTGATATAAAATCAAACGAAGCTTATATTCCGGAATAATTTTCCCCATCACAGAGTCAATATGATATAGTTGTTTATTGACAGAGTTGTCTGGTTGGTTAAGAATAATCATATCAAGGGCCCGCTGGAATGGGAATGGTCCCTGCTCTGTGTCAACTTTATTATTGTAATTAATCCCCACTTCCATATCAGAACCCGGCTCAACAAACAACGAGGCTTCTTTAAAGCCAATTCGAATCATTAGAAGTTGGGTTTGAGAGAGAAAAAAATTCAGATTAAAAGAGCCATCATTATTGATTGTTTGACTTGCAATCACTTCTGTTTCCATTGAAACATAATCATGGTAGCGAAGCACACTGATTTCGATATCCCCAGCACCGTCGACATGGCCAAACAAGTTCGTATTGTTTGCCTTTGCCTCCCCTGTTAAAAGCAGCAACGAAATAGCGGCAACGAAAACGAAACGGTTCATCATATTGTCAAACATTAGTCTGAATAAAACGCCAGCCAGGGGAGTTATATTACATTTTGATTTTAATCTCCTCAGGAATAAACTGACGAGCATCACCTTTATGACGCAATATATCCCTGACAATGGAAGAATTGAGGGCGGTATGCTCGGGCTTAGTCAACAGGAATACCGTTTCAATACCATTATATAGCATTTTATTTACCTGCCCGATGCTCCGCTCATACTCAAAGTCGGCAGAAGTCCTCAACCCTCTTAATATATATCCGATATTGTTACGGCGGCAATAGTCCACAGTCAAACCAGAAAAACTATCCACTTCAATATTCGGATAATCTTTAAATACTGTTTCTATCCATTCTGTTCTTTGTTGGATACTAAAAAAGTGTTCTTTTTGAGCATTTTCACCAATGGCAACGATAATTTTGTCAAAAAGATCGGCAGCCCTTAAAATAATAGACTTATGACCGACCGTGATTGGATCAAAAGACCCTGGAAATACAGCTATTTTTTCGTTCATAATTATAATCTTACAACATGATAGTAATGGAAAAGACGATAGCAGTTAATATGTGCTACAAATATTTTTTTTGTAAAAGTAATAAAGAACTAAATACTGCGCACCAACAAGTCCTATGAATTTTCTTTAAGCCATTCGAACAAAGTATAGTGTTCATCCGTCATTCCGATATCCTGATACACCTTTTGCGCCAGTTTATTCTCCTTCTCCACGTACAAGCGGATACCTTTCATCGAATTGTCCCGGGATACCATGTTTTTCACATACTGATACATGGACTTAAAGATTCCATTCTGCCTGTATTCGGGCAGCACATATACGGAATGCAGCCATAGCACATGGCCATTACGCCAGTCGCTCCATTCATAAAGAACTAAAAGACATCCCACAACAGTTGTGCCTTCTGAAGCAAGCAGATAAAAGCCATGGCTGGGGTGCTCAAAGATAAACCGGACACCCTCCTTAACAACCGCATGATCAAGCAATAATTCCTCTGTCTCAGAGGCCATTTCAAGCTGAAAGTGTGTAATTGAGGCTAAAGCTGAGCTATCTGCTTTATGGATAGTAATCTTCATTTGGGTACAGTATTTTTAGATTGGTTTAAAAAAGCTGAATTCCACCTTGCCATAACGGCGATGATCCGAAAAATGAGGGTGATGGTTAAAATGATATCGTTTATCATGTTCAAGAATAAAAATTCCATCTGCATTAATCATTTCTTCAGCAAAAACCAAATCGGGTAATGTCTCCAGCTCATCAAGATCATAAGGAGGATCAGCAAAAACAATATCAAACTTCTCCTGGCACCGAGGGATAAATCTAAATACATTAGACGGTATAATATCCAGGTTGTCAAGCTGGAGTTTGTCTTTCAAATGGTGAATAAAATCGATGCACATTTGATTTTGCTCCACAGCGGCAGCTGAATGACATCCCCGCGAGATAAACTCCAGGCTGACCCCAGCGGTGCCGGCAAAAAGATCAAGGACATGATCGTCAGTAAAGTCCCGGCTCATCAAGATATTGAACAGCGATTCTTTGGCCATATCCGTTGTTGGCCTCACAGGAAGTCCTGCAGGCGGTTTTATCCGACGTCCTTTTAGTGCTCCGCTAATAATTCTCAAGAAACCGCCCTTTTAAAATTTTCATATTGAAAAGCAAAACATGTATCGTCAGAATCCTCATTGCCGCCTATCAATTCTATATCGCCAAAGCTGACATTCTTAACATACCGCTGTAAAAGCCTGACAACTTCAGAGTCCTGCCGAATAAGTCCGGAAAGTTGAACATGTATCGCTTCCGGATCCAAACCCAGCTGCTTGTAAACCAATACAATAAAATACACAAAGTCTTCCTTTGACCGATAGCGAAATGCATTACAAAATTTCAACTTCTGTTTTGAAAATGCGAGCACATAAAAGCGATTATAACGGATATCAACCTTTAAAACATCAGCCTGGCTGTCATTACACGAATTTACCAACGCGTTCGCATAATGTTGCCAGGATAATCCCGGAATCAAAGCATTCACTGTATCAAATAAGTCCTGATTTACGGCATAAAGCAAATACGCATAATGCACTTTCAATATATCCTCCCTAATGAGATCATTTTCATTAACCGGGTGATTTAAGGCCAGATACGTTTTCTTTTGCCGGGAATCATAAAGGGAAAAAGGCATAATAGTAAAGCGTGTGGTATCGATCATGGCCACCTTCTTTTTCATTTCAGACTTTAACCAGGAAAACTTACTCAGATAATCTTTCAATTCCGGTAAAAGCAAATTCCATTCAGTGTTGGCTTGAAAAGAAACCGAGTTTATCATCACCACAACATCCTTTTCATCCATCACAAGAAAAGAAAATCCATCAAGCGAGAGCCCAATGGATAATCGATAATTACTACTATTATCTTCATTAAACACCGGGCTCACGTAATTCTGGCCGGGTTGTAAAAGTTTAGTCATCTTCTTATTCCCAATTTCCGTCAGTTGAGGCTTCTTTCATTGAGCCAACCTGAAGATCTTTAGAATCATCCCTGGCAATAAGCTCTTTATTCATCCCTTTTAGGTAGGCCTCTTTTGGCGCAACCACCTCAAAAACGGGGAGCTCTATATTACTCCTTTTCAACATTCCGGCATTCATTTTAAAGGTATCCGGCTTCTGGTTTCCATGGCTTGAAAACGGAATCAACATTAATTCATCCAGCTCATAAGTATACCTGTTTTCGTGGAATAATGAATCCTTTGCGGGTAAAAAACTGGTGTCACGAGTGACCAAACCTTCATCAAGAGCCTGCTGTTCTGAAAGTGAATCTGGAACATTCCCTGTTTTTAATACAACAGGTAAGGAGTCGTATTTCAAAAAGTTCATTAGGGTATCCCAGTTAGGGGCGTAGCTGTCATATTTCGTTTTATATGCAGACTGTATTGTTCTGATATGTTTCATTTTTTCCGCTACCTTTTCAATACGGAATTTTTCTTCGGAATTGAAGCTGGTAACTTTGTGTACACTGTGAAAAACCAGGTAACCCAGTACAACAATTCCAGCAATTAGGACAACATGTAGGATAGCTCGCTTCATGGCAAAATTTCTTTTGTTAATATAATATGTGCAAAAATAAGGTTTTTTTTGGTCTTGATTTTTTTATAAATAAAAGAAACTAATTAGTAAATGATAAAAAGTATCTATTTAGTATAAAAAACCTCAAATTTAATTTAAAACCTGTAAATAAAAATCAATGATAACCTATAATTTTCGGCGAGGTTTTCTGCAGACACGTCACGATACCAGGCATTCGTATATTCACCTTCCAATCCCGCCGTCAGATTGCCGACATTTTTAATAATTCGGGGCGATATTCTGGAGACGAATTCTATATTGGCTCCTCTGGCAAACAATGTTTCATCGTTTTTATATTGGATATCATTCAAAGTTGTATAGCCCAAAAATAGTCCAGCCTTCCAGTCATTATTTAAGTTAAAAGTATAATCAGCCCAAAAAGCGGCCATAGGGATATTCCGGTAGTCGACATGTTGGGTCAGGCTATCAAAAGTCATTGCATAGCCTCCCATCATCAAATGATCATAACTATTTTGCCCATATACCGATTGCACTAATAAACGTGAGCGATTGGTTTGAAGTTGCACAAAGCCAACAGCAGAAAATGAAGACAGGGTTTTATCGACTCCATACTTTCCAAAAGCCGGAGCCAGGGTTTTATATCCTCCACCAGCCCCCATGGTCCAGTTTTTAATGGAAAAATGCAGCTGAGCATGAAAGTCGGGCAGTCCTCCCTGATACATATATTGCGGCGTATACCCCAATGGTCCATCATTAGCAAAATCACGCTGGGAAATCACAGCACCAATGATTTTGAACTTTCCCGGGCGATATTCAAAACGCAACTGCGGGCCTCGGTTAAAAGCATGAAACGGGGCGCCAATATTTAACGACAAAACTGCGGGAAAAGCTTCGGGAACTGTAAGAGGATGCCAATACTGCCCCAATAACACACTGGCTTTATCCCAGGACAGACGAAAATAGGCGTGACGAAGCCTAAAGCCATCGATATCATTGTTGGAAACACCACTAAAATCACCTTCTATTACAGCCTCGCTGGCTGCATTTAAGATCTTGACACCACTAATGTTAGCACGCAGGCGCGATATCAAAGCATATTGATTGTATGTTGCCTTGTCATGAGCAGCATCGGTGTTGTCTTTGGGATAAAACAACAGTAAATTTTCACGGGAATCCACAATCTGCCGTGTATCAAATACATAATCAGCCTTTACAAATCCGCTAATTGTTATACTTGTGCTGTCAGCGTATGATTGTGCTTTTAGGCTCATTGATAAACTAAACAGACCAATAAGCAAAGCAATAATTTTGTTCATCTGTCTAAATTTAATGTTCAATGTTCAATGTTCAATGTTCAATGTTCAATGTTC
>JBNJHE010000132.1:0-6018 GCA_051748205.1 Bacteroidota bacterium
ATCGCATCATCGCATCATCGCATCATCGCATCATCGCCAGCTCACCAACTCGCTCTGCGCGCACCCCTAAATCTCCACCTAAGGTGGAAAGCCCACCGCACAATGACATAATATTCTGGCAATTCGCTTCCTCACATTTAATCATGCGTGTGTGTGTTAAAGTTTTTGTCATGGCTCGGTTCATGTCAGATTACATTTAAAATCGATAAAATACTCCCGTACGTATACCAACGGAATAGGGCTTTTTAGACGAAATTTCGCCGGAGTTCTGATACAAATCCTGAACAGATACTCTTAGTGCTGGCTCTATTGCAAAATACCATTGATGATGAAACCTGTATCCCAATCCAAGATTAAGAACATACTGCCAATGTGTTTTTACACGATGATAAACTTCATTGCGTGTTTCCACCACTTCTAGCCCTGACTGATCAATGTCCAGCGCGTTGGATTTTTCATGGATTGTAAGAGCCATAAGCAAACCGGTGGAAACGGAATAACGAAAACGCTTAAAACTGTTTTGATATCCCAGCATTAACGGAATAGTAAAGTAGGTATACTGCTGTGTAAAAACATCATTCATAGTTCCATCTACAGTATCATAAACAGCTTGTTGATGAGTATGATATTGTAGAATAACCGAATCCTGTCCTGTAGAACCCGTCACAATCTGATAAGAAACAGAATCTACATCCTGGTAATAACCAATCAATTCCTTTTTACGATAGTCAACAATATAATCCCAACCATCCTTAGACTGTTCAAGACCTAATCCGCTTTCAATAAAATATTGTTCACTAAAATGATAACGACCGGATAATCCAATACCATAAGCGGCATTCCTTCCTTCTAAAGCATCTGCAGTATTATATATCTGATGTGCATTAACCAAAAAACCAACAGAATAAGGACCAGGCCTGATAAACTCCTGTTTTGTTTGCCCTTGCCTATCAGGAATTGGCAATTCTTTGTGTAAAGCTATCTCCTTCGTGGTATCATTCAGATTATTATCCGCAGCACTTTGATTTTTGTCAAGCTGTTCAGGCTCCACCTCATCTTCCAGCACTTCGTTATTGTGTGCACCGGTTTTTTGTTGAGTTGTTGTTTGGGCAACAGAAGTAGCCATGTCTCTGTTTTCCAATGTTTTATGCTTATTTGTTTGAGACTCATTTTTTTGAGCTACTTTATTAGGAGTAATTTGCTTTGGATTAATTGGTTTTGTAATCTGTTTTGTTTTGACTGTGGTATCAGATTCTTGCGTTTGTGATGATATAACTCCGGATGAAGGATTTGAGTTGGATGATAGATGAGAGGGATTTGCTTGATTCTGCCCGTTATCCCTTTTTTGCTGCTGTGGGTTTTCGATAGAGCGACCATCATTTGCCTGGCTATTCTCCAGGCTTTCCGGCTGATATTTTTCATCAGCAAATACTTCCTGGCGCGGCATAAACCGGGAGTTTGGCGCTGAGCGCTCAGGCAGGAAGAAAAACACGGATATCCCGACAAGTATAGCAATAGCCGCTGCCCGCCATAAAAAAGTCATACTAAACCAGTGGCCTGAAGAAGCTCCGGCCCCCTCAGAGCCAGCATCCATTCTATCCCGAACCCGCTCCCATCCTCCTGATGGCGGGGCTTCAGAATAATCATTTAGCTTCTGAGCTATTCGTTGATCTATGCTTTTCCAGTCATTCATGATAACCAGTAATATTTAACTTTTTTTGAACTCTTTCCATCAATACTGCCCGCGCACGGGACAACTGTGACTTGGAGGTGTTTACCGTAATACCAAGCTTCGCGGCAATCTGCTTATGAGAATAACCTTCGACTACAAAAAGATTAAACACCATCCGATAACCTTCCGGTAATTCCTGAACTATATCCATTAGTTCTTTTACCGATAACTTATCAATGATGCGGGGTTGCAGCTGATCACTAAAGGTAATCTCATCAATGTTAAGCTCTTTGTTGTGATTACTATTCTTTTTGTACAGATTAATTGCCGTATTGACCATTGTTTTACGAATCCATCCTTCAAAAGAACCTTTTCCATTATATTGGTCTAACTTTTCAAAAACTTTGATAAACCCTTCCTGAAGAACATCTTCAGCAGCCATACGATTTTTCGCAAACCGCATACAAACGCCCCACACTTTTGGTGCATACTTGTTATAAAGCGTTTCCTGTGCGTTCTTATCTTGCGCCAAACTGCGCTTAATAAGTTCTTTTTCAGAAAGCATCAACGTTTGCTGCTCGATTTAGTTAGACAATAATTGATTCAAATGAGTTGCATCTGTATTCATATTAAAACAATCGCTTATTTATTCAAAGCCTTTATTATTCATGCATTATTAACACTCTTAAAAATAATGCATGCGAAAAACTTTTGGCTAATTTACTTAAAAGTACTGATAGCATCAAAATTCAATACATTTTTAGAATATCTGTTTTTTGATAGTCGAAACTAAACAATTTTAAACTCCTGCCAAAAAGGCAAATAATAAATTTTTTACTTTATCATTATTCCACTTTAGCCAAAATTATTGATTTTTTCTAATAGCGCGGCATTTAAAATACGAACATTACGCCCCTGCAAATCAATGATTTTATCCTGATGAAATTGGGATAAGAGTCGGGAAATCATCTCGCGGGAAGAATTTGCCAGATTAGCAATTTCATTTCTGTTCAAAGGCATAGTAAAGGTATTGCTTTTGTATATTGTATTAGAGAAATCCAATAAAATTTCTGCCAGTAAACCTTTGCAGTTTTTATGGGTTTTGTTGAAGCAGCTTCTAAAATGATTCAATTCATTGGTAGCCATATCTTTGATGATTTCATAAGAAAACATAGCATTCGTTTGAATCAGTTTTTTAAACACTTCCAAATCGATGAAGCAAACAGAGCTGGGTTCAATAGCTGTGGCAGAATACTGATTCACGCGGTTTCCCAGGCTGGTTGGAATCCCCATAAATGTAGGTGCCAGAGAAAGTTTAATAATTTGTTCCTTATTATTTAATCCATTCATATGCAGCTTGGCCAAACCTGTTTTCAGATATCCCACATTCAATGAAAATGCTCCTTGTTTAAAAATAAGGTCGCCCCGATTAAAGTGAACACTTGTACAATTCGCATTCAACAAACGAACCTCTTCAATGCTAAGTGCTCCTATTGCTTTAGAGCGGAATACACAAATATCACAGCGGTTCGTCATAATGATAGTATAAATTAAGAGGTAAAAATAATAAATAAACCCGGACTTGTGAAATATATCACAATTTAATGTGTCATGCCGCACATCGGTTTTAGCGTTTTTAATCAATTGTCCGTTTACTTTTGACAAGAAACAAAAAAAGAACTATGGAAGCAAAAAAGATGTGTTTAGGTCTGTTTTCCGGCAGTATCGACAAATTAACAGCAGCAGGGATTATTCTTAGCGGAGCTGCAGCCGATGACATGGAAGTTGATGTATTTGTTTTACTACAAGGAGCCCGGGCCTTTCAAAAAAATATTGCTACTGATAACAGCAAACTGAATATGGCAGAAAATCCAGAACTAAAAGAAGAATTTCTGAGTGCACTCACTCGTCTAAACAGTAACGAGTGGCTGGAGTTTTTCCGCGAAGCCAAAGAAATCACTGATGTTCATATTCATGTTTGTGGATTGGCAGGAAAAATATGGGGAGCTGAAGTAATCGATGATTTTATTGATATCGTAGATGATATCTGTGGAATCAGTGAATACATAACCAAAGCTGAAGAAGCAGATATTCACATGTTTATTTAAGATTATCCATAAAATTAACATCTGTTTATAGAGCTCCTGTTGAAAGCTTTCAACGTTCTATGTCATTAGGAATTTCCTTTTGTAAATGACATTGACAAAAAACGAGCGTAAGGCAAATATAGGACATTTATGAACAAACATCATTTAACCTTAAAAACAAATTGTATTATGACAACCGAAGAATTGAACAAGCTAGCAGTAAGTAAAACAGTAGATGCCCGCGGCACGGCATGCCCGGGGCCACTATTAGAAGCAAAAAAATCCATTGGATCTGTTGGTTCTGGTGACATAATGGAAATTATTTCATCCGATGAAGGCACCAAGAAAGATATCCCGAAATGGGCCGACAAGAAAGGGCACAACTTCATGGGTATCATAGAAGAAGATGGATATTTCAGAATCTTTTTAAAGAAAAAATAATCTAACCTAAGCTGAATAATAAAATACAGGCTAAGGCTGTGCGACAAAAATCAGGTAACCTATGAGCAAAACAAAACCCTATTCACCCCAAATTTTGGTTTTCTCTACAGATAAAATTTCAGATCCGGGCATTGATTTAGCCGGGCAACAGCATATTCACTATTCGCCCTGTGCATGTTGTATTGTAGTCCCTTGTTCTTCAGGCATCAAGCCACAGTGGATATTACATGCTTTAAAGCAGGGATTTGACGGGGTTTTTGTTGCTGCCGACGGCACTGATTGTCCTTATCTACCTGATTGTAGTGAAAGAACAGCTGCTCTTGTTGGCAAAACCCAGGAAATGATGAAGGCGGAGAATATCGACCCCAAACGCTTGAAAATGGCAGCGATTTGCTCGGTTTGTGCTGATTCCTTTGCCAAACACATCAGCAATTTTACCAGTGCATTGCTAAAACTGGGTCCACCACAAACATAAATTTTTTAAAGATTTATATCATGACTAAAAACAATCCAGCTACAGCATATGATGTCATTGTTATTGGTGGAGGTATTGCGGGGCAGGAAGCATCAATAAACCTGGCACACAATGATTTCACAGTACTATTGGTAGAAAAGGACCTATCTATTGGTGGTAAGATGATTCATCTCAGCAAAGTATTTCCAACACTCGACTGCGCCTCCTGTATTGCAACACCTAAAATATCCGAAACAGGCCGAACAGCAGGAATCACCATTAAAACCAACAGTGAAATTCATGAGATCGAAAAAGTCGCTGAGGGTTTTGTTGCTGAACTTATAGAAAAGCCTCGCTTTGTCGATGCCGAGCTCTGCACCGGATGCACAGTTTGTGAAGAAGTTTGTCCGGTAGTAACAGAAGATGAATATAATTACGGCATCGTTGGACGAAAAGCGGCATGTGTTCCATTCGATTTGGCTTTCCCCCGTATAGCAGCCATCGATATAGAGCATTGTATCCTTTGCGGATTATGCGAAAAAAAATGCCCTGCCAACGCAATTGATTTTACACAAGAAACCAAAACAACATCGATAACAGCAAAATCAGTTATTGTCGCTTCCGGTTTCAGCCTCTTTCCACCAGAACGTAAAGTAGAATATCATTATGCAGCGTATCGTAATGTCATACATTCGATGCAAATGGATCGCCTGTTGGCGCCAACCCGTCCGTTTACTCATGTTTGTCGCCCCTCCGACGGGCGCAAACCCGATAACATCGCTTATGTTTTATGCACGGGCTCAAGAGATCACTCGGTAGGAAATCCCTTATGCTCACAAATATGCTGCATGTATTCCATCAAACAGGCTCAACTACTGATGGGCAGTTTACCTATGGCTGATATTACAATCTATTACATCGACATCAGAGCCTTTGGTAAAGGCTTCGAAGAATTTTATCAACAAAGCATTGACATGGGTGTGGAATTTGTAAAAGGTAAAGTCGCCGATATAAAAGAAAAAGATAATGGCAACCTGCTATTATCCTATGAGGATATCGAAAATGGCGGATTCCGCACGGAGATTGAACATGATATGGTTGTTCTTTCGGTGGGAGTGCTACCTAACCCAGATGTAAGTCATTTTTTTAAAGATCATGCTTTATCCTTTGATGCTCATGATTACGTCCAGCAATCGGATATCATAGAAAGTCCTTCAAAAACCAATATCGAAGGTGTATTTGTTGCCGGAACAGCATCAGGCCCAATGGATATTCCAGACTCCATACTGTCAGCCGGAGCTGCTTCTTCCGAAGCCGTTGCCTATTTAAGAAGTTCGAACAAATATTAAGCAAGCCATGAACCG
>JBNJHE010000133.1:0-5960 GCA_051748205.1 Bacteroidota bacterium
CAGAAGAAAATTATCATAGACTAATGAAGAAAGTTATTTTGAAAAGTTGGCCTCATTTCTTTTGGGTTTTTCTGACTTTTGTTGTGGCAACAACGGCCGGCGCTCAAAATGATACGCTAAGGGTATTGTTTTTGGGCAACAGTTATACCGCCGCCAATAATCTACCCCAATTAGTGGCTAAGCTGGCAGAGGGGGATAATAAGGAGCTTATTTATGATAGTTATACCCCCGGCGGTACCTTGTTGTGGCATTTTGCCAACAATATGAACACCGGGAACCAACTGGATACAACTGCTTTGCATAAAATAAAATCTGATAACTGGGATTTTGTTGTATTGCAGGAACAAAGCCAGGTGCCGACCATTGACCATTACCGGTATAATTATATGTATCCTTCCGTTGAAAAACTCAAGGATACGATTTCTCATTATAATCCGTGCGCTAAAATTATGATGTTTATGACCTGGGGCAGGCAAAACGGAGGCATTCAATGCTCGCCTGATAATTATTGCAGCCCGGATTTTGTCGATTTTAGTCATATGCAGGATTCGCTTGAAAGTGCCTATATGGAAGCAGCCGGTTTGATTAATGCCAATGTCGCTCCTGTCGGGATAGCCTGGAAAAAGGTGATTGAAGATACAAGCCTTGTTTTACATTCATCAGATGGAAGTCACCCCAATTATAAAGGAAGTTATTTGGCTGCATGTGTCTTTCATGCTGCTATATGGGATGAAAGTCCCGTGGGTTTATCTTTTGCAGGTAGTTTGAGCTCTGCTCAGGCTGCTTATTTTCAGGGTGTAGCTGACTCGGTCGTTTTTTATTCGTATTCCAACTGGCATCTGCATGCCTATGATGTAATCGCGGATTTTTCATTTGATATTTTCCAGGATTCCGTCCAATTCACTAACCAATCCCAAAGTCAACCCCCGGTGAGTTATTATTGGGATTTTGGAGACGGGGAGACCTCTGCAAATGAAAACCCCTCGCATACCTATGATGTTGACGGGAATTATACAGTAACTTTAATCAGTAGTTATTGTTCTGTGCGTGATACAAGTCAACAAACGGTAAATATCTCAACAACCGGAATAGCAGAAAATCGATTTCAGGAAAACTTTGAGCTCATGCCAAATCCGGTTAAAGATGTACTTACGATAAAATCTGACAGAGCAGTGGGGGATGTCACTGTTGAAATACTGAATTTGCATGGGCAAAAAGTGCTTACTGAAATCACAGACTCAAACCACCCACGCAAGTTTAATGTAGAAAACTTGCCTGCAGGGCTATATCTGATCAGCATAGAAAATCAGAAGTCAGGGCAAAAAGCCAAATTTAAAATTCTGAAAGAATAAAGCAGCATTTAAAAACGCCAACTTGCCAGTTTTTACTTTCGATTAAAACCAGGGTTTCCACCCCTTTGCTGCAGGATGTTTTGCGCTATAATTTGTGAGTGCAGTCTAAAAAGCCTTAAGACCCCTAAATCCCCTGAAGGGGGGCTTTTTCAAACTGCTGATTTTTAGCGGTCTTCCTTTAGGGATTAGGGGTAAAAACGATAAAAATCAGCATTTTGAAGGCTTTTTAGACCGGTCTCATTTGTTTTTACTCCAGGCTGCCTGTTTCTTTTTCCACAGACTTAAGGATTTCAACAGATTTGACTACTTCTTTCATTTTGGTATGGTCGGGATAGAGTGGGCGGTCAATATCAAGAAATTTAACATGCTTTCTCACCGTATCTTTAGCCACCTGTACTCCTTTGCCGAAGGCATACTCTCTAAAGTCGAGAGCCTGTGCGGCAGCCATAAACTCAATGCCGAGGATACCATAGGCATTATCCATAATCTGGAAGTTTTTGATGGCGGTATTCATACCCATGGAGACAAAGTCTTCCTGGTCGGCGGCAGCGGGGATCGATTGTATAGAAGCCGGTGCCGAGAGTATACGCTGTTCTACTATCTGCATGTCAGCGGTATATTGCGAAAGCATCAGGCCCGAAAACATACCGGCGCCTTTGGTGAGGAAGGCAGGCAAGCCAACGCTCAGTGCCGGATTATTAAGTCTGTTCATGCGACGTTCAGACATCACCGAGACCATAGTGATGGCTGCGCCGGCATTATCCATGGGCAGGGATACCGGAGTACCCTGAAAGTTGGCGCCGGAGAGCTGTATGTCTTTCTCCGGGAAGAAAATCGGATTATCACCCACACCGTTTAGTTCGATTTCTACCTGTGATCGCGCCCAGGCAATCGTGTCATGGGCAGCACCTATCACCTGAGGTGTGCTGCGCATCGAATAAGCATCCTGTACTTTTGCTTTGACTTTTTGTTCCGCCAGGTCGCCACCGGCTACCAGCTTTTGGATGGCTTTAGCTGAGCGAACGGCTCCCTTAAAGCCTCGTACTTCGTGAAGCAGCGGGGTGTATGGTTTCATGTTCGCCTTTAGTGCTTCCAGCGACATGGCCGCAGCGATTTCAGCCTGTTTTAAAAAGTTGTTGGCATCAAAAAGCCATAAAGCACTCATGGCCGTGAGTACGTTAGAGCCATTGATGGCTGCAAGTCCGTCGCGGGCCTGTAGTCCTGGAATTGCGATGCCTGCCATATCCATAGCTTTCTTCCCTTCCATCAGCTCACCGTTGTAGTAGGCCTGGCCTTCGCCCATCAGAAGCAAAGCAATCTGAGACATGGGAGCCAGGTCGCCACTGGCACCTACCGAACCTTTTTGGCATACGAAAGGCGTGACACCTTTATTCAACATCTCTATATACGTTAGCGGAATCTCTTTGCGGCAACCCGAATGCCCATTGGCATGGACATTGATCCGGCCCAACATCGAAGCACGTACATAATCTTCCGGCATGGGATCGCCTATGCCAGCAGCATGGTTGTAAATTAGATATTTCTGGAAGTCCTTCACTTGATCGTCGTCTAAAACAACTTCTGAGAACTCTCCGATGCCGGTGTTGACACCATACATGATTTCGTTAGCGTCGATCTTGCGCTCCAACATTGCCCTGCAAGTGTCAATACGCGATATCGCATCAGCCGAAAGCGCTACCTTTTCTCCTTCCCTGGCTACACTTACAACGTTTTCAATGGTTAATCCTTTTCCTGTAATTGTATACATAATTTCTGGGTTTTATTTTTAAACGCCTAAATTAATGATTTTTTAGAAATCTTTTTTTAAAATTATGATTTCCACGTTAAAAATAGTATATTTGTTCTGTACTAATGTACTAATCTTAAAACAGGAGGTAATTATGGCGATAAAAAAAGTATGGATCGAAGACGGGTGCATCGCTGATGGTATCTGTATGGAAATCTGCCCCGATGTCTTTGAAGAAGATGATAATGGGGAAGCATTTGTAAAAGAAGGTGCCGATCTAAATGCGAATGAAGCTTGTATCAAGGAATCTGCTGAAGAATGCCCGGCTGAAGTAATCCATTATGAAGAAGAGTAACTGAGTTTTTCTTCTTTATTTATGAAATGGGCTGTTTGTTTTATCAAGCAGCCCTTTTTTTTCTCTATGCCCGGTTTTTTTTATTATCTTTGTTTGTCTTCCTTTTTTTTTGACGGAAAAACAATACGATGACAACAAAAAAAGTGTATTCTCTTTTTGAAGTAACACGCTCTATTCAGTCAGTAATCCAAAAAGCATACAGCAACAAGCATTTTTGGATCAAAGCAGAAATAGTCAGGCTTAATCATTATACGCACTCCGGACATTGTTATCCTGACCTGGTGGAGAAACGAAATGGACAAACAATAGCTGAAATAAGAGGGAATATCTGGCGCAAAGATTTTCAGCGGATTAATCATAAGTTCACCTCCATCTTAAACGAGCCTTTAGATGATAATATGACCGTCGTTGTCTATGGTACGGTAAGCTATCATCCGCAATACGGTCTTTCTTTATCCATACGCGATATCGATCCTGAGTATACACTGGGTGAATTGGCACGACAGAAGTCTGAAACCATCAGCAGATTAAAAAAGGAAGGGATATATGCAGCCAACAAAGAAAGGCATCTGGCCATGATCCCTAAAACAATAGCTTTGATCTCAGTGAATACCAGCAAAGGATACCACGATTTTATTAATGTGATTCAACACAATGAATATGGCTATCAGTTTCAGCATAAATTGTTTCCTGCTATTTTACAGGGCGAAAAAGCTATAACCACCATTAGTGCCCAGCTCAGCTATATTGAAAAGCATAAGCAAATATTTGATGCTGTGGCCATTATTCGCGGAGGAGGAGGAGACGTCGGCTTGTCTTCCTACGATTCTTATGAGCTGGCCAAAGCCGTGGCTACTTTTCCGCTACCTGTTCTTACCGGTATAGGACATTCTACTAATGAGACCGTTACGGATCTGGTGAGCTACAAAAGTTTTATTACGCCAACGCGGATTGCTGAATTCTTTCTGCAGCAGTTCAGGCAGATTGATATGAACCTGCAAAACCGGAATCAAACAGTAATGCAATATGCTCGCTCATTGCTGGAGCGCGAACACGAAAAACTGGAGCAAAGGAGTAAACAATTTGTCTTGCCTGGTCATATATTACGCTATGAAAAAAATCATCTCCAGGAAATGCAAGCCAAAATCCACCATAAAAGTGTGAGCCTTATTCAAAGTCAAAAAGAAAGTTTAAGTTATGCTAAGGGGAAGCTGGATGTGCTGAAACCGGAAAATGCGCTAAAACGTGGCTATAGTATAAGCCGTATCCAGGGTAAATTGGTTAGCAACATTCTTTCCGTGAATAAAGGAGATATTGTTGATATTCAGCTTGCCGGTGGGTCTGTTAAAGCCGAAGTAAAAGAAATTCATCACCATTAAAAACCTTCATTAAAATGACACAGCAAATCACTTACACTAAAGCTTATGAGCAGTTACAGTCTATCATCAGGGAAATGGAAAATTCAAACATTAGTATTGATGAGCTTGATGAAAAAGTTAAGCAGGCTTCCGGTTTGCTCTCTATCTGCCGTAAAAAACTGTTTGAAGTAGAAGAAAATGTTCAAAAAGTGTTGGAAGAAATGAAAGAATATGAAGAGGGGTAATTTTCCATACATTTCTAGTTGCTCATGTCCTCCGCTTTTAGGATATTTGTCCAAAATAAAAAAGGAAATTTTATGGAAACCCTGAAGACGTTAATAGAACACCGTACGATCCGGAAATATAAAAACACCCCGGTAGAGGAAGCGAAAATGCAAAAGATATATGAGGCTGCTTCAAGGGCTTCTACAACCGGTGGAATGCAAGTATACAGCTTGATTAAGACGGAAGACGAAAAGATGAAAGAGGAGTTGCACCGCATCCATTTTGGTCAGCCGATGCTGAAAGAAGCTCCCATTACACTTACTTTTTTAGCCGATTTTAATCGCTTTAATAAGTGGTGTGAACAGCGGCAGGCTCGTCCTGCTTATGATAATTTTATGTCATTTATGACAGCCGCGATAGATGCCCTGATTGCTGCTCAGAATGCCTGTGTGGCTGCCGAAGACCAGGGGCTGGGCATTTGTTATATCGGAACAGTGACCTACCAGGCCAAAGAACTAATCAAATTGTTTAAACTTCCTACGGGTGTTGTCCCAGTAGCTTGCATTACCATTGGCTATCCTGACGAAGATCCAAAACAGGTCGATCGCCTGCCCATGAATGCCATTGTTCATGAGGAAACCTATCACGACTATCAGCCAGAAGATATTGATAAAATCCATGCGTATAAAGAAAGCCTGGAGCAGAATAAACAATTTATTAGTGAAAACAATAAAGAAACACTCCCACAAGTGTTTACAGATGTTCGCTACCCGAAGAAAATGAATGTCGAGTTTTCAAAGGTACTGTTGGATGTGCTTTATGAACAGGGTTTTATGAATCACTCTCTGGACAACGAGTGATGCTCTTTTGCTATGATTTGCTGATCCGTTGGTTTTTTGTTCTTTTTGCTTATGCTTTTTTTT
>JBNJHE010000134.1:0-5568 GCA_051748205.1 Bacteroidota bacterium
CGGCTGCGCCATTAGTGTAGGCCGGGTGATCTTTGAAAACCGGTTGCAAATGCATGGGTTTCCACAGGGGGCGGCATTCGATCTTGTGTTTGGCAAGTTCGGTACGCAGAAATTCGCGGGGTTTTTGTGAGTTTCCATGACCCCGCATCAGGATTGTCGTTAGCCAGTAATTGGAGAAATGACCTTCGGGTTCATTTAAAAAATTGATGAAATCATAATTACCCAGCAATTCCCGGTAGAACTGATTGATTTTTCTGCGTTCCTTCACCCGCTGCTCCAGCACTTTGAGCTGTCCACGGCCAATACCGGCCAGGACATTACTCATTCTATAATTATATCCGATCATGGAATGCTGGTAATGCGGGGCATCATCCCTTGCCTGTGTAGAGAGTTTTTTTGCCAGCCTGACATAGTGTTCATTGGCCGAAACCAATGCGCCCCCTCCGGAAGTAGTGATTACTTTATTGCCGTTGAATGACAAGACGGAAATATCTCCGAATGTTCCTGTAGGACGGTTTTTATAATTCGCTCCCAGGGATTCGGCCGCATCCTCTACCACAGGAATTTCATACTTCCCGGCAATATCCATCAATTCATCCATTTTAGCAGGCATACCATAAAGATGAACCAGAATAATCGCTTTGGGTTTCTTTCCGTTTTTGAGTCTGTCTTTGATTGCCTCTTCCAGCAGTTCCGGATCCATATTCCAGGTATCCTTTTCGCTGTCGATAAACACAGGAGTAGCAGCCTGATAAACGATGGGATTCACTGATCCTGAAAACGTCAGCGAAGAAACGATTACCTCATCTCCCCGCTGAACTCCCAGCATAATCAAAGCCAGGTGAATGGCAGCCGTACCGGAGCTTAACACAGCCACTTTACCGTGTCCGAGATATTGTGCCAGTTCATCTTCAAAAGCATTAATATGCGGCCCAACCGGAGCAATCCAGTTGGTATCAAAAGCTTCTTCTACCATCTCACGCTCATAACCGCTCATGTGCGGTGATGAAAGCCATATTTGTTTTTCTTCAGCCATACTATCTATTCTCCCTTATTTCCTGATTACAAATTCCCTGAAATTTTTTCTGTGTATACCCATACCTTTTGCTTTATAGCCTTTTAGAAAAGTATCAGTTGGTTCTTTTATCTTTTTTTCGCTCCACTTAAATTCATAGGCAGACAAATGGCCATCTTCTTCTTCAATAAAATCAATCTCCTGCTGCTTCCTGGTTCGCCAGAAATATACTCTTGCCAATTTTTGCTTATAATGATTCTGTTTAATTCTTTCAGAAATCAGAAAATTTTCCCAAAGTGCTCCTTTGTCATTCCTTAAATCAAGCGGATTAAAGTTACCAATAATCATATTCCTTATCCCTGTGTCATAGAAATAGATTTTTTTACTCGTTTTAATTTCATGACGCAGGTTCCGGCTAAAACTTCCCAGCTTAAATATCACAAAGCCTTTTTGAAGAATGTCGATATACTTACTCACAGTATTTTTATCCACATTCACCATTTGCGAGAGTTCATTATAATTTACCTCACTCCCAAGCTGTAAGGCAAGAGCCTGAACAAGTTTATCCAAAACTTCAGGCTTCCTGATATCTGCAAACGCCAAAATATCACGATACAGATAACTATCAACCAGGTTTCTTAACACAGTTTTTTCATCACCCGGATTATTTAGCACATCAGGATAAAACCCGTATAGCAACCTGTTTTCCAGTTGCTGTTGAGCATGTAAATAACCATGATGATTTTCAAATTCTTCCCAACTCAGTGGGTAAAGATGATATTCCCATTTTCTCCCTGTTAAAGGTTCTTTTATTTTATTTCCCAGATCAAAAGAGGAAGAACCAGAAGTGAATATTTGAATATCCTTAAACTGGTCCGAAATAATCTTCAGAGTAAGTCCAATTCCTTCAATCCGTTGTGCTTCATCGATAAACAAGTATTTGTAATTGCCAAGTATCAACTTGATTTCTTCGGTATTGGGTTCATTCAGCAAAGCCCTTACTGATGGATCATCACCATTCAAAAACAAATGTTTTTTTGATGACAAAAGATTTTTAATCAGGGTGGTCTTGCCTGTTTGCCTGGGGCCAAGAAGAATAATAGCCTTTCCCTTACCTGTTCTTTTATTGATTTCGTCTGAAAGATACCTTTTATACATCGTATTTTTTTACAAATATAAGACATTTAGTGAATATAATCACCAAATGTACGTACATTTGGTGATTATATTCACCGCTGGTACCCTTTTCAATATTTTCTGGTGATCGTTTTCCAAATAATCAGGATATCACTCTTAAATGACCAGTTTTTGTAATAATCCAGATTAATCCTCACCTTATCCGGATAAATCACCTCATCATTATATTTTTGAGGGTTTTCAACCTTGCCAAGCAGTTCTTCTTCATTAGCATATTTAAGACTTGCCGGTCCCGTGATTCCCGGTTTCATTTCCAGGATCAGGCGATCTTCACCTTGCAGTTGATCCGCATATCCAGGCACATCAGGCCTGGGCCCGACAAAACTCATATCACCTTTCAGTATATTCCACAATTCCGGCAGTTCATCCAGCTTGTATTTCCTCAATTTGCTTCCCAGTGGTGTTATCCGGCTGTCGTTCTTTGCAGTCACTGTAGTACCTTCCGAACTTATTTTCATGCTACGGAATTTGTACATGGTAAAGATCTTTCCCTTGCGCCCTACTCTTTGTTGAGCATAGAAAACAGGCCCCGGCATTTTTATTTTTATCAGTATGCCAATAACTAAAAACAAAGGAATACATACAATCAGCCCGATCAGGGAAAAAATCCTGTCGAAGATTGTTTTACTCCACATATTCCTTTTTTTTGACATTTTATTTGCTTGTCAGTTTATCCACAATATTGGCCGAAGCTTTGCCTCCGCCATAAAGTTCCACAGAAAAATCAGGTTTAACATTTTTTGACTTGTGATATGCCTTTATGATAGCATCTTTCTCAGCTGCCGTTATCCGGTTAAATCCATGCTCCACCAGTTCCACCCACTCGGTTTCATCACGTATGGTAACGCAGACATTATCGAAAAAATAAGCTTCTTTTTGCAGCCCGCCACTATCGGTCATCACCATGGAAGCATGGCTAAGCAACCACACTATTTCCAGATAACCCACCGGATCAATGAGGACTACCCTGTCTTTATCCACGGTAATGCTCAGCTTTTCCATCATTTTTCTGGTACGGGGATGCAATGGAAGCACCACCGGCAGCTCCTTGCCGATTTCTTCAAAAGCAGTAAATATGGCTTTCATCTTTTCGGGATAATCGGTGTTTTCGGCCCTGTGAATAGTAGCCAGCAGGAAATTCTCCGGAAGCTTTTCCACCGGTTTCACAGCTTTATCCCTGTAATAATTCGCAGCATCCTGCATCACATCTCCAGACTGCTCTATCCTGCAGTTGATATTTTCATATCCCTCCTTATGCAAATTTTCCACTGCCTTTTTTGTCGGGCAAAAAAGCACATCAGAAATGCGGTCGGTGAGAATACGATTGACTTCTTCGGGCATCCGCATATTAAACGAACGCAAGCCGGCTTCCACATGAGCCACTTTGATGTGCAGCTTTTTCGCAGCCAAAGCTCCGGCTATAGTGGAATTCGTATCACCATAAACCATCACCCAGTCAGGCTGTTCTTTCAGCAGCACTGCTTCGATTTTCTCCAACATCTGACCGGTCATGGCGCCATGAGAAAGGCTATTGATTCCCAGATTGTAATCCGGCCTGGGAATATCCATCTGTTCAAAGAATACTTCTGACATATTGGCATCGAAATGCTGTCCGGTATGTACGATAATCTCACGAATACCATCCTGTTTCCTTATTTCACGGCTTACCGCGGCGGCTTTGATAAACTGCGGACGGGCTCCTATAATGGTTACTATCTTGCTCATAGTTTTTTATTTCATTCTTTTAAGTATTGCATTCAAGGCATATCCTGTAAAATTAAATACAGTATCAAACCAGTTTAACCTTTCAATATTGCGGTACACTTTCCATACATCCTTAGCTGCTTTCCATTTTGACGCCGTATTGGAAGTTCCCACCTGACGGTATTGTGCCAGTACCTCTTGTAAGCCGAATGCCTTATGCCCTTTGCGCATCAATGCCAACCAAAGTGCTATATCATGGCTGGAACGAATTTGCGGCATTTCAAAATCGCCGGTTTTCTCCCGGTCAATCATAACCGTAAGTGTTCCTATCGTTGTATTCCGTAAAAAGCGTCTGTATCCTATCTCTGCAGGAGCATGAACAGTGTATAAAACCGCCGAGCCATCTTCTGTGATGCATTCATAGTCCGTATAGGTGAACGCATGATTGTTCTGTTGCAAAAACCGAAGTTGCTTTTCAAGTTTTTTCGGGACCCACAAGTCATCACTGTCTAAAAAAGCAATATATTGACCATTGGCATGGCGAAAGGCAATATTGCGGGCTTCTGCCGCACCGACATTTTTCTCCAGGGCAAACAGCCGGATACGGGCATCTTCAGCGGCCAGATTTCTGACAATATGCACTGTATCATCCGAAGAACAATCGTCTACAATCAACATTTCCCAATCCTGATAAGTCTGACGCTGAACTGACTCTACCGTTTCCTGAATAAACCGTGCAGCATTATACGCTGGTGTAACTACAGATATCATATTAACACTTTACGGAACAAAAATAGGAAATGATGTGGTTTTAGACAGGAATTCATCACGATAAAAGAAAATAATTCGAAAAGAGCAGGAAAAGCGATTACCAATAAATTGATATTCCAGGCCAGTCACCGCCATTAATACAGGCACAAAAGCCACTTTCAGCGCGTATTATTAGAATAGCACCCGGCTTCAGCAGGGCTATAACATAGCCTTTCAGCCATCCTCAGTCTGATAAATAAAAACTAATAGAGCACGTCAAAAAAAAAGCAAGTATCTGCTCGACTAAAAATTCATTTCCTGTACTTTATAATCCTGAGTGATTGTACCTGAAGCGGTTGTACTATCAGAAAATACCAGGTCGAATGCCACCGTGAAATTCCCATCAGAATTTTTTGTAATGTCGATTGTACCGTCTGGTTCACTTCCGGTTATCATAGTGCTCCCATTGGCCGAAGTAATAGAATACGAGCTCAACCATGGATCGAAAGTATGATCATCATTGTAAATGTCACCATTTATGTAACTGCTGCTGATGCCGGTATTTGCCGTATACTCAATAAAAAGCTGAACAGCACCAATACCGGTATTTGTGTTTGTCCCGGCAATCGTAAATCCGCCTGTAGAATAGCCATCAGAAAGATGATGCATCAACTGCAGAACTCCCGCCGGTTCAGAGCCAGTAGTATAGATATTATAGGAATCACCCTTTAGCATGAAAGACCCAACCAAAACTTTCTTATTGGTATCGTCGTCTTCCTCTTCTTTTTTACATCCTGAACTCATAATAAATGCCAGGAATAATAATGACAATAAAATTTTTGTTTTCATCTGTCTAAATTTAATGTTCAATGTTCAATGTTCAATGTTCAATGTTCAATGTT
>JBNJHE010000135.1:0-5358 GCA_051748205.1 Bacteroidota bacterium
GCCACATACTTATGGTGTTTTCTATGGTTTTTCTTCAACCGCTGATATGACATCCCGGCGAAAAGAAAAACGGCCAGTGCTCCCAGAAATTCATTCACTTTCCGGTTGGCAGAAACAGTCCCGTGCATGGCATCATGACCCGTGATGAATAAACCGGTATACAGGTAGGCCTGGATTATAAGATGAAGATACATCCAGGGATTGACCAGACTAATATCTACCGATGTTAAAATATAGGCCAGATGGCCTCCCCATAATCCTATGATCAATAAAGCGAAAAATACTCCCATATTACAGGCTGATATTTAAGATTAGAAAAAATGAAAGTTGTATAATAAACAATCCATATGCTACAGCATTTGATGTTTGTATTTTTAAACTTCGCCAAAAAGTAATGAATATGGCCGCAATAAGCCACCAGGCCAGATAATTTTGTAGCGGGATTCCCGCACCTCCCCAGCTCCAGAAATCAAGCTGTATGGCTACGGGCTCCAGCAAAAGGTCATATGTTAATAAAAGAAAGGCCCCGGTGATGACCTGTGGTAAAAACTTCATCTGATAGGCTTGAGTGATATGATAAGCCATGTAAGTTAACATAAGCCAGTTAGCACCAATGATCAAAGGGGTGCCCATAATTTGGTATCCCAGAGTTTCTCCATATTGATATTGCCCGAAAACAAGGCCGCTTTGCACGCCAGCGACTTCAATAAAAAAACCTGCAAGCAGGATGAGCAAAAATGCCAACCCATGTTTTTTGTCCCATGGTTGATGGTAATAGAATAACACCCCGATCATCAAAAGTAAATTTAGCGGTGTAAGCTTTTGAAAGAAAGACTGTGATGCTTCCAGGCTTAATCCGACAGCTCCTACCAGATAAATTACCGCGACAAGCAGGAGAACAGGGGTTGATTTTGGGCGCTTCATTGCTTTTGTTTTAAAATGGCCTTGCTGGTAATGGCAGCAGAGGCCAGACATAAGGGAATTCCTCCACCCGGGTGAACGCTGCCTCCGGCAAAATACAGGCCTTTGATGGATGACTTATTGGGCTGACGCTGAAATGCTGAGTATCGGCTGTTGGAACTGTTGCCATATAAAGCACCCTGAAAAGAGGTGGTTTTTTCCTCCAGCTTTCGGGGGTCCAATATTTCTTCAAATTCTATCTTCGATTCTATATCAAGCTTCAGCATCCGGTTGATTTTTTTGATGATATGCTTTCTGGTCTTGCTGATGATCTGCTCCCAGTCCTGCTGGTAATTTGCCGGTGCATTCACCATCACAAACCAGTTTTCCTTACCTGCAGGCGCATCAGATTCGACCACTTTTGAACTGATGAAAATGTAAACAGTCGGATCATCATAAATGTTTTTTAACTGAAACAAATGGTCAAACTCCTTTTGGTAATTTTCTGAAAACAAAATATTGTGCATGTCCAGGTGTTGATGCGTGTCATTAATGCCCCAATAAAATATTAGCGCAGAGCTGGAGCGCTGCTGTCGAAGCAGTCTTTTGGGAATATCTTTCCCTTTGAGTAATTTGTCGTAGGTATGAAAAACATCGGCATTACTAATGACAACATCACAAGGGTAGTGGCCGGAGGCTGCTTTAAGGCCTGTTACCCGGTGATGATCAGTGATGATCTCCTCTACACGATCGTTCAGGGAAAAATCAATACCATTTTGTTTAGAAAAATCAACTAAAGATTGAACAATCTGATACATTCCCTGTTTGGGAAAGTATGCTCCGATATTGTGTTCGAGATGAGAGATAACAGACAATGTGCCCGGGGTTTGATATGGGTTGGATCCATTGTATGTGGCGTAGCGATCGAAGATGCGGATAACCCTGGAGTCTTTAAAATGAAGTTCATTGACTTGATGCATGGTTTTTAAAGCTTTCAGCTTTTTGAAATTAATGCCGGCTTTTACAAAGTCTTTTTTAAATACGCCAGAAAGCGAGAATGGTCTAAAGATAAAGGTGTTTGCTGTTAACGCATAGAGTTTTTTGGCTTGATGTAAATAGCGGATAACATTCAGCCCGGGTTCAGCTGTTTGTTCTTCTATTTCAAGAGCAAAGTCGCCGGGATTTTGTTTGGCATTGATAATGGTTCCATCTTCGAAAAAATAGCGTGTGATGTTTTCTAATTTGTGATAGGCAAAAACATTTTCCGCTTTTGTTTCGTATAAGGAGAATAGTTCGTCAACCATTTGCGGTAAAGTAAACAGGGATGGGCCGGTATCAAAGCGAAATCCATCCCGGTAAAACTCGTTGATTTTGCCGCCAGGCTGTTGATTTGCTTCAAATACTGTGACGTGCCAGCCGGCCTTGTTTAACCTTAGCGCTGTAGCTATCCCTCCAATGCCGGCACCAACCACGCAAGCTTTTTTAACCATGGGAAAAGACATTTATTTTTTACAAAATTAGAGAAATACATTAAAATATGGATAAAAAAATTATAATCGTTGGAACTGGTCTTGGTGGCTTGACAACTGCATTGAGGCTCGCTAAGCGTGGCTATAAGGTGGAGATGCTGGAAAAAATTAATCGCCCGGGCGGCAGGCTCAATCAGTTACAAAAAGATGGCTTTACCTTCGATATGGCACCTTCTTTCTTTAGTATGTCTTATGAGTTTGACGAGTTTGCTCAGGATTGCGGCATTGAGCTGCCCTTCGAATTTGTCCCCCTGGACCCGCTTTATACCGTTAACTTTGCTGATTCCAGTAAGCGTTATGTTATTCACCGCGATCTGAAAAAGCTGGCTGAGGAATTTAAAGATGTTGAACCCGATTTTGAAAGAAAAATGACAGCCTATCTTAACTCAGCCGGGAAGTTTTTCCACGATAGTGTAGATCTGGTGATTAAGAAAAATTTCGATACCAAATTGCAGTATCTGATGACACTGGCTAAAGTGCCCTGGGGCCATGCACCCAAGATGGTGCGTAATGTCTGGCAGGAACTGGATCGTTATTTTGAGTCCGAAGAGGTCAAACAAATCTTTTCCCTGGTGGCTTTTTTTCTGGGGGCTACTCCTTTCGATACTCCGGCACTCTATAGCTTGCTCTCCTACACGGAGATGGTTCATGACGGCTATCACAATGTAAAGGGCGGAATGTATAAAATTGTGGAAGGATTGATCGATGAATTGGAAAAAGAAAATGTCAGTATTCATTATAATACCGAAATAGTTGATTTCAAGAATAACGCAAAAGGTGTCAAAACCCTGATCGATCAAAACGGAAAGCAATGGCAGGCTGATGACTTTATTATCAATGGCGATGCTGCCGCTTTTCGGGGTTCTGTTTTTCAGCGTCCGAATTATAGCAAAGAGAAACTGGATAAGAAAAAATGGACACTGGCACCATTTACCATGTACCTGGGCGTGAAAGGAAAAATTGACAATATCGATCATCATAATTATTTCCTGGGAACGAACTTTAAAGAATATGCCAATAAGATTTTTAAGAATGAGGTAAGCCTTGAAAAGCCTTATTACTATGTAAATGTGATTTCGAAATTTAATAAAAATGCCGCGCCAGAAGGCCATGAGAATCTCTTTGTGCTTGTGCCTGTCCCTGATTTGCGCAATAAACCCGACTGGAGCGATTCAGAAACACTGGCCAATAACGTGATCGATGATCTTAGTCAGCGGGTGGGCTACGATATTCAAAACAATTTGGTGAGTAAAACTGTTTTAAATCCTGAACAGTGGGAAGGATTTTTGAATTTGTATCAGGGGAGTGGTTTAGGATTGGCTCATGATCTTAATCAAATCGGAGCCTTTCGACCGTCTAATAAAGACGAAAAGTACAATAATGTGTTTTATGTGGGCTCATCTACGGTGCCCGGAACCGGATTGCCCATGGCTGTCATTAGTTCAAAGTTAGTAACAGAACGCATAACCAAAAAATATGGAACTGTATAAAAAAAATGCTCTCGAAATCAGTAAGATTACTACGAGAAATTACAGTACTTCTTTTTCCCTTGGGACCAGAATGTTGACACCACATTACCGGCAGGGGATTTATGCTATCTATGGCTTTGTCCGCTTTGCTGATGAAATTGTGGATACCTTCCATGAGTACGATAAGCAGATGCTGATTAGGGATTTTCGCCGGCAAACAAATGAAGCTATTCAGTATGGTATTAGCACCAACCCTATACTTCATAGTTTTCAATGGGCTGTGAATCGATATGGTATCGATCAGGAGCTGATTGATGCTTTTTTGGATAGTATGGAGATGGATCTGAATCACCGCATCTATGACTCCCAAAAGATCAAACAGTATATCTATGGGTCTGCTGAAGTTGTGGGCTTGATGTGTCTTAGAGTTTTTTATGATCGAGATGATGAAAACTATCAAAAACTCAAATATCCCGCCCGAAAACTGGGCGAAGCCTTTCAGAAAGTGAATTTCCTGAGGGATATGAAAGATGATTTCTATGATAAAGGCAGGGTCTATTTCCCTGATGTGGATTTTAGGAGTTTTAATGACCAGGTCAAAAAAGAAATAGAGCAGGATATTGCTCATGATTTTAATGAAGCATTTCATGGTATCGTAATGCTGAAACCCGCAGCTCGCTTTGGTGTGTATCTTGCATACAGGTATTATCTTCAGTTGTTTAAAAAAATACAACGTACCCATGCAGAAAATGTCATGCAAAAGCGTTATCGAGTGCCTAACTGGATGAAGATGGTGCTTTTGTTTAAATCTTTTGTCAGAAATACAACAAGTTTATTTTAATGGAAAACTGGACATATGCATTGTTGCTGTTAGGAAGTATTTCAATTCCTTTGATCAGGAGTTTTGAGTCCCGGATTAATTTTTATGGTAAGTGGCCGGCCTTGTTTGCCGGTATTTTTATTATGATGCTCGTATTTATCCCCTGGGATGTATGGTTTACTGCCAATGGCGTGTGGCATTTTAATCATGACTATGTGCTGGGGCTCTTTATTGCTGGCTTGCCGGTAGAGGAATGGCTGTTTTTTGTTTTTATCACTTATGCCGTCATGTTTACTTATGCTGTGCTAAAGTACTTTTTTCCAAAGTTTTATTACCCTAAAGCTGCCCGCAGCCTGGCTGCAATTCTGGCAGTATTGTTCATCCTTGTTGCTGTTTTTCACCTTGATAAAACCTATACCTTGGTGGTGTCGCTATTGAGCTTTTTTCTTTTGACGGGCGTGGTTATTAGTCCGGTATGGAAAACCTGGCTTAGCCACTTTTTTCTGGGTTATGTTGTGTCTGTTATTCCCTTTTTGATCGTAAATGGTATTTTGACATCTTTTCCGGTTGTCATTTACAATAATTCGGAAAACCTCGCTCTTAGGATAACGACAATCCCGGTAGAGGATTTTGCTTACCT
>JBNJHE010000136.1:0-5303 GCA_051748205.1 Bacteroidota bacterium
CCACTGTCTGGACCATGTGGATCTCAACGCCCGCAATATTCTGATTGATCCACAGCACAAACCTTGGCTGATTGACCTGGACCGATGCCGGTTACGCCGCCCAGGGGGGTGGCAGAACGCAAATCTGAACAGGCTTGAAAGGTCTTTACACAAATTTAATCCGAGCGTATCGGTTACTCCTGTTCTTAAAGGGTACCGCACAACAGGCTGATCCATCACAATCACCCTGTTTTATTCTCAATGATAAGCGTAGCGCCATGATTCAACTCTTCATGCCTGCCATAAAATGAGATGAATTCATCTGCTATGTTAGAATTTCTATCCCTTGACGGCGCGGCTGCCGAGCGCGATCTGCCTTCAGCCACATAAAATAGCACTGCCCGGAAAATGAATGATGTGGAATACGATAAAACTGGCCTTCTTCCGCTTTGCAGCCGGCGGTAAGGTACCAGCACAATGGTTCGAGCCTAACCTGCCCTTGCAACAGGACAGGGCGTCTAAAACAGGGCACCTTCAGCTGGAGGTTGTCAGTCACTGCTGGCACTATTCTCACTTTCTGGTTTACCAGCTTAGCTCTCTGGTGCTGTATCCACCGTCAAAACTCGATGTAACAATGACGGTGTTTTATAGTCCAGAGGACACTCAAACAGCTGAACTACTTGAATTTTTCAGTCAACACCAGATACCAGGGGTTACCTGGAACTGGCAACCCATTGGCAAACGATCGCTTTTCCGACGCAGCATCGGTCGAAATCGAGCCGCATTAGCAACGCAAGCTGATTGGGTCTGGTTTACTGATTGCGACCTTATGTTCCGTGAACATTGCCTCGACAGCCTGGCTGACAGCCTTCAGGGCAGCCAGGAGGCTCTGCTATTTCCGCAAGAGGAGCGCACAACCGACCTGCTGGCAGAAAATAATCCCATGCTACAGACCGGAAACAAAGGGCCGCAGGTTTTGGACATTGATACGTCTGCATTTACGTCCCGTACCATTACCAAGGCCACAGGGCCATTACAGATTGCCCATGGCGACGTGTGCCGAAAAGTAGGCTATTGCCAAGCAATTGGCGTGTATCAGCAACCAGTGGACACCTTTGCCAAATGCCATGAAGATCGCGCTTTTCGCTGGTTACTGCGTAGCCAGGGAAAGCCCATCAACCTACCTGGCGTCTACCGCATTCGTCATGTTGCCAAAGGGCGGTACAGTGGAAATAAAACCCGCAGTAAGTTAAGAAAAACTCTGCGTATCTGGCAATCCCGCTGGCGGGACATCAAAAAATAAAGAATTTACTATAATTAAATTTTAGCACGGACTAATTAAAAGATGAAAAAATATAGCACGATTAAGGCAGGTTGGAGAACTGCACCTCATTTTGTTGAACAAAAGATGCAACTACTCTTAGTAATATGGCTTTTCCTAGCCATATTGGCACCGCATCAAGAAATGTATAAAGTTTTTTTTCATATCATAATTATACCTGCGCTGATAATTTCATTTTTCAACAGAAATTTTATAAATAACTATAAAGATCCACTACTTTGCACGGCATTACTTTTTTTTGCGTACGCAGCGATAGCAACTTTTTTTACCGATTTTGGAACTACCCAAACCCAGATTAGAGCAATACGTTGGACAATTGAAGCATCTTTCTGTTTATTTGCGTTCTGGGTTTGGATGCCCGATGTAATTAAAAAACACGAGTGGTGGTCTAAGTACCTGCTTTGGATTACTTTTTTATCTGCATCTTTAGCAATTTTAAACTTCTGGTTATTAGAAGATTTTCAAGGCCGCTTAACGGGATTCGGAGGGCTTCAGCATCCAATTCAAACCGGCAGTGTCTTGATTATACTTTTAGCAATTACTCACTTCATGTTAGTCATAGAAAAACAGCTTGATAGCAAACCTCAGTTAATATTATTTTCAGCCACTGTGTTAAGTGTCTTTGTGGCTGTATTTCTATCAGAAAGCAGAGGACCAATAGGAGCGATGTTACTATACGTTGCGTTTATAACAGCAATAAACATTTGGGCTAAATCAAACATTAAGAATATCATTCTTTTTCTATCTGTTTTTGTAGTGGGATGCATAATTGCAATATCTATTCATGGCACTGAACAGTACATCGATAATCTCTTAGCAAGAGGGATGTCGTATCGGTTAGGTATTTGGTACGGATACTTTAATTTTCCGCCAGACACCTGGTGGTTAGGATTTGGGCTTGATAGCGATCCTCATATGCTTCCCGCAAAAAATGCTTATTGGGAGCCTAATAACGTTGTAATAACTCATCCTCATAGTATATTCTTAGGGACTTTATTCGAAACAGGTATTATTGGCATATTTTTTCTAGTAACAATGTGCACAATGTTGATACACAATATAATCAAAGCTCCTTGTGAAGTTAGTGTAAAAATTAGGCTTCTGGGTATTTTATTCCTTATTTCTCTTCTTGGTTTAACTTCAGGTCAAGGCGTCATATATTCAGTCAAAACTTTCTGGATAATAATCTGGTTTCCAGTCATTTATATTTGGATGTGGTGCAAACTAAGTGCCTATGCAAAATTAAACGGGCATAGGTACTCAGTAAGGTATTGATTTTATGTAGCCTGAGTATACGAAAAATTCTGCATAAGCACTTAAACAAAAATACTGATTTCAAAAATATCGATGTATAAGTGAATTTACAAAACCACTAATACGGCATTTTATACGACAACATTATTATGAGCTTAAACTGGATAGGAAAATGAAAATTTCAGTGATTATGACGACCTACAATTCACCAGCATGGCTTGAAAAGGTATTATGGGGCTATAGTGTCCAACAGCATAAAGACTTTGAGATCATCATTGGTGATGACGGTTCAACTGAAGAGACCCACAAGGTAATTGATAAAATACGTAAAGAGACAGACCTTCTCATAAAACATGTATGGCAAGAAGACAAAGGTTTTCGCAAATGTCGTATATTAAATAAATCTATTTTAAAAGCTGATTCTGATTATGTAGTTTTTACAGATGGTGATTGTATTCCGCGTTCTGACTTTTTAAAAGTACACGCACAAGAGGCACGCCCCTCAACTTTCCTCTCTGGCGGTTATCACAAGCTATCCATGGAAACGAGCAAATCAATTAAACGTGAACATATTATTTCAGGAAAATGCTTTAGTATTGATTGGCTGAAAAAAAATGGCCTTAAAAAAAGTTATAAAAATAGCAAGTTAACCGCAGGTAACATTAAGGCGAAAATTTATAATACTTTAACGCCTACATCATGTAATTTTAAAGGATCTAATGGGTCTGCTTGGCTTAAAGACATTGTAGAGGTAAATGGCTTTGATGAGCGAATGCCATGGGGAGGTCTCGATCGTGAATTTGGTATTAGGCTCGTCAACTCTGGCATAAAACCCAAACATGTCCGCTATAATGCTATTGTGATTCATCTAGATCATAAACGCGGATACAAAGATCCAGAACTAGTAGCAGAAAACAAAGCGCTTAGAATAAATTCAAAGAAAAATAACATCAAAAAAACGCCTTATGGATTAAATCAACTTGAGGAAATATAATGATCTTTTGTGTATTTTCTTTCAACAGAGGACGCTTTCTAAAAAACTGCATTTCTTCGATTGAAAGCTGTGCTCCAAATCATACGATCGCTATATTCGATGACAATAGCAATGACCCTGAAACAATTAAAATTCTTCAAAGTTATAAAGAAAAGTATAAAATATACCAACCTGATGCAAGTATTGATTCGAAACACCATCTGGGAGGGTTATATGGAAATATGCAAAGGGCATTTGAGGAATACTCTGAAGCTGACCTTCTATGCTACTTACAGGATGACACGCAGTTGGTAAGACCAATAGATGATCAGGACATAGCTGTAATACAACAAACATTTGAAAATTCCCCTTCTTTAGGTTTTATAAGCCCGTGTTTTATACGTGGAATCAACCTTACAAAGGGTGCGCAGTATTCATATAATAAGCGACAAAACCTTTACTTCAAAGAGCAGTCTAAACACAGTTCAGGTACATATTTTTCTGCTTTATTGATAACAAAACCAAATCGACTTATTAATCTACAGTGGTCCTTCCTTGGATCTGAACCCAAAAATGATGGCGCTGCAAAGGAAAAATTCTCAAAATTGGGATATTTGTTCGCACCATTTGCTATGTGGTTACCCGAAGTACCTGCATACCGAGGCAAAAATAAAACTTTGGGACTTAAACTTGCAGAAAAGAAACGTAAGTGCGGTTATTATCCTTATTCATTGATGACTAAAAAAGAAATTGACAACTTACAAAAAAGGCCACACGCAGACCTGCCTATTGCTGAAAATTTTTTGCAATGTGAAAGCTATGAGCCACCAAAACCCTGGTCATACAACCCATTAACAACCACCAAGTTTCTCAAAAAGCTCAATCAAATAGAAGTTATTGCAAGGCGACAATTCAACTAAATATTCTGCAAGTGTCAAATAGTTTTTATTGGACCATAAAACATATAGTTACATATTATATTAATTGCATCCTTAAAGGCAGTTTACTATGAATGGTGTATTACATAAGATTATTTACAACCGTCTCACAATACCTCTTACCCCTTTTTATCAAAAATATCCTTACCATAATGGTATATCTATCAACAGTGCAGATTCACGTGGTTGTATCAGTAAACAGTTGGGGTTTTTCTGCAATCGAATTCCAAAAGCAGCTAACTCTACGATAGTGGAAAACTTGGCTCTTTGGAGTTTTGGTCATGAAATTCCCTCTAAGAAAGCTAAGTTGCAGTTCACTACACCTTCTCAATTAACTCAAGATGAAGTAAACGAGTTGCAAGAAATGTATAGTTTTGCAATTGTAAGAAACCCTTTCACACGTACACTTTCAGCATATCTGGATAAAGTAGAGCGACGGGCTTTAAAAAAAAATAAAGAAACAAGCTTCTTTGATTTTCTTCAAAATCTTGATAACGGTAAATTATATAGCAACGCTCATTGGGCACCTCAACACTCGTTGCTACTTTTGCCTTTAGAAAAATTCAATTTCATAGGTAACGTTGAATCACTCGACAATGACTTGCGACACATCCAATCACATATTATAGGCAGTAGAAACGGCAGAGAAATGAAGTCTTTCAAAACTAACGCAACAGGTGCAAGAAAAAAAATTAAACAATATTACGACGATAGAAATGCTAGTATAGTTCTAGAATTATTTAAAAAAGATTTTGAGATTTTTGGATATTCACATAATTTACCTATTTAACATCTGCCGAATTACTAGTTTTTTTAT
>JBNJHE010000137.1:0-5181 GCA_051748205.1 Bacteroidota bacterium
GGATGATTACACTTTTATAATGAGTATAGAGGAAAAATCAGGTTAAGGTATTGCATCCAATACTTCTCCAATATCCGGATTTTCAAACATATTTGACTCCCCATCTACATTAACATCAACAATAGGCAATGTTATATTTCCTCCTCCCATGCCGGCTTCATTCAACTTGTCCCACATTTCCGAGTTTTTGTCGTCATTGTTGTCAATATCATAAAAAGTATAATCCAGATTTTCAGCATCACAATCGTCTTTAAATCCCTGACAATTGGAACAGGACGGACGGCCGTATATTAATATTTCATAATCCGGACCGGGGCTTTGTTGATTATTATCATCCTCTTCTTTGTCGCATGAAAAAAACAGTAGTGCTGAACCTATAAACACGGATAAGAGTAAAATTTTTAAATACTTCATAAGCCTATTTTTTTGGGATTTTAAGAGTATAAAAATATAAATTTTTGTCTTCATATCAAATTTTAATTAAATTTCTTTGAAGTGATTAGAAAATATTTCGTAAACCAAATACAAAATTCTTTGTTAATTATAACGTTGACTATGTCAAAACTAACCCGGATTAACAGCTATTTTGTGAAGTTAATAATGTGAACGCTAATTTTTTATGAGTAAATATTCCCTTCGTTATACATTTCTGTATGTAATCATTCTTGCTATTGCTATGGCATCTTGTAATTCATCAACCCAACAGAACCAGAGCAGACAAAACAAAACTCCGGTAAGTGGTTATCTGGCAGAGTTTGAAAATTTCACCACAGAAAAACAGTTTACAGGAAACCTCCTGGCTTTTGAAGAAACAGGTATCAGAACTCCAGTCTCCGGGCATGTTGTTAACATTCATTTTCGTGAAGGAGAGCAAGTTGAAAAAGGTGAACTATTAGTTGAAATTGATAACCGGCACTGGAAAGCCCAAAAACAAGGAGTAGAGGCTGAACTGGCCGCCGCTCAGAACAGGCTTAAACGGAACAGGAAATTAATCGATGTAGAAGGTGTAAGCCAGGAGGAGGTTGAACAAAGCGAATCAGAAGTTAACCGTTTAAAAGCGCGGATAGAAGAACTAGAAGTATATATCGACCGTTCTCAGATAAGAGCACCGTTCCGGGGACAGCTCGGGATGCGTAACTTTAGCCCGGGCGCCTATCTGTCGCAGGGAGATTTGATTACACGTTTAGTGCAAAATGACAGGCTAAAGGTATCGTTTGACATTCCGGCTAAAGACCGTCATTTAGTCAAAAAAGATCAGAAGGTAACCATAATCGGTTCCTCCAAAAAAGACTCCATACAAGCCAAAGTCTATTCCAGTGATCCTGAAATAAGCACTTCCTCCCGCAGTGCCGAAATAAGAGCTGCATTCGACAACAAAAACCGCTTATTTACTCCGGGGAATTTTGTTAATGTCCTTTTAAAGATATCCCAAAGCGATCAAACCTTATTAATTCCGGCTACTGCCGTTACACCGGAGTTGAACACCAAAGTTATATACATTGCTGACAACGGAAAAGCCCGGCGGCAAGAAGTGACTATAGGAGCACGCACACCCCGCCGCGTAGAAATCCTCAGCGGCCTTTCTGATGGCGACACCGTGATCACCAGCGGACTGATGATGATCAATGACGGAAGCCCCATCCGGGTGAACGATGTTAAAGCGGGAGTAGAGCAATGACACTTTCAGAATTAAGCATAAAAAGACCGGTTCTTACGATTGTTTTTGCTATTGTCATCGTTGTGTTTGGCATTGTAGCATTCACCTCATTAGGTGTACGGGAATATCCCAGTGTCGATCCGCCAATTATTACCGTAAGAACAGACTATCCGGGTGCCAACGCAGAAATTATCGAATCACAGATCACCGAACCCCTGGAAGAACAAATCAATCGTGTTAACGGCATCAAAAAGATAACAGCTTCTAGTTCAACCGGCCGGAGCACAGTCCGTGCCGAATTTGATCTGAATATGGACCTGGATAATGCCGCCAATGATGTGCGGGACAGGGTTGCTCAGGCCGTGCGTTCCCTCCCGCCGGATGCAGACCCGCCTGTGGTTTCAAAAGCGGATGCTGATGCGCAAACCATTTTTACCGTTACCCTGCAAAGCCAGCAAAAAAGTTTGCTTGAGCTTACCGAGATCGCGGATAACATTTTTGCCGAAAGACTACAGACAATTAAAGGTGTCAGCCAGACCTATATGTGGGGAGAGAAAAAATATGCCATGCGGTTGAAGTTAGACCCGCAGCGTATGGAAGCCTTTAATGTTACAGCTTCTGACGTCCGCAACGCACTCAATGAACAAAACCTGGAACTTCCCTCCGGGCAAATTGAAGGGGAACAAAGGTATATTACGATCCAAACCTATGGCAGGATCAACACGGAAGAAGAATTTAATAATCTTATTATTGATAAAAAAGACGGCCGCCTTATTCGTCTGGAAGACATCGGACATGCCAGACTGGCGGCCATCAACAATAAATCATTGTTAAGGGGAAACAAAGGGATCCCCATGGTTGGCGTAGCTCTGGTTCCTCAACCGGGTTCAAATTATATTGATATTGTGGATGAAGCCAAACGGCAGATTGCAATGATTGAAGGTGATATTCCCGAAGATATAGAATTAGGGGTCGGATTGGATATAACCGACAGCATCCGCCGCTCTATCAATGATGTAGAATACACTATCTTAATTGCCTTCTTTTTGGTGCTGATCATTATATTTATTTTCCTTCGCAACATAAGGACTACTTTAATTCCGGTGTTAACGATCCCGATTTCACTGATCGGCAGCTTTACATTTTTATATGCAAGCGGGTTTTCCATTAATATTTTAAGTTTACTGGGCCTTCTATTAGCAACCGGAATGGTTGTGGATGATGCCATTGTGATGATGGAAAACATTTACAGCAAGATCGAAAAGGGCATGAGCCCGATCCAGGCTGCCTTTAAAGGTTCCCGCCAGGTCTTCTTTGCTATCATCGCTACCACCATAACGCTGATCAGTGTGTTTTTACCCATCTTTTTTATGCAGGGTTTTACGGGAAGGCTGTTCCGTGAATTTGCAATGGTGATCGCCGGATCAGTAATTATAAGCACCTTCATTTCTTTATCGCTCACCGTAATGATGAGCTCCCGGATCTTAACACAATACAAACAGGAAAATAAGCGACTGAGGTTTATACAAAAACCACTCGATTACATTTTAACAAGCTACCGGGGTTGGCTGGTGTCATTTATGAAAAAGAAACACCTGGCATTTCCCATCATTGCCCTGTCAGCGGCTATTATCTGGTTATTGATGGTCAACCTGCCTTCCGAACTGGCGCCGCTGGATGACAAAAGCAGCATACGCATTATTTCTAATGCTCCCGAAGGAACATCCTATGAAATGATGGATGATTATCAAAGTCAATTGGTACAACTTGTAGATACCATACCGGAAAAGGAATACCTGCTTTCGGTAACCTCTCCCCGCTTCGGCTCATCAGTTTCTGCAAATTCAGGTTTTATACGACTGATGCTCTCCCCTCCCGACGAAAGGGAAAAATCCCAAATGGAACTGGCCCAAGAGCTACAGGAGATGCTAAAAGAACATAATCTGGCTCAGACGATCGTAATGCAAAGTCCTACAATTGAAAGTGCCGGCGGCGGACGTGGCCAGCCGGTGCAATATGTCTTGCAGTCTACCAATCTGGACAAGCTTGAGGAATATTTGCCCGGGTTTATGGAAGCAGCTCGTGAGCATCCGGCGCTAAGCATGGTGGAAACCGACCTGCAGTTCAATAAACCGGAGTTAATTATTGACATCAACCGCGACAGAGCAAAAGATATGGGTATCAGCGTCAGGGATATCGCGGAAACCCTTCAAACCTTTTACAGCGAACAACGTGTGGGCTACTTTATCAAAAACGGAAAACAATATTTTGTGGTTACCGAGGCTGAAAGGAGATTCCGTAATCAACCGGAAGATTTAGCCAGTATTTATGTCCGAAATAATTCGGGAGAAATGGTTTCCCTGGACAATCTGGCTTCCTATCATGAAGAAAGTATGCCTCCGCAACTGCTGCGTTTCAACAGGTTTTCCTCCGCCACCATATCAGCAACGCCGGCATCAGGATACACCCTCGGTGAATCCCTTGATGCCATGGATCAAATAGCAGAAGATACCCTTGACGAAAGTTTTCAGACAACCTTAACGGGAAGCTCAGCCGATTTAGCGGAAAGCTCTAGTAATCTTTTGCTTGTCTTTATCTTTGCCTTAGTATTAATATTTTTGACGCTCTCGGGGCAATTTGAAAGTTTCCGCGACCCGCTGGTGATCATGCTGACTGTCCCACTGGCTCTTGCCGGTGCTTTGCTCTCGCTTTGGGCATTCGGACTTACGTTAAATATTTTCAGCCAGATCGGTATGATCGTTCTCATCGGCATCGTTACCAAAAATGGTATCCTTTTGGTAGAATTTGCCAATCAAAAAAGACAGGAAGGACAAACCAGAACAGAAGCAGCTATTAATGCAGCCAGCGACCGGGTTCGCCCGATCTTGATGACCAGCTTAGCGACAGCTTTAGGAGCCACACCCCTGGCCATTTCTTTTGGCGAGGCTGCCAACAGCCGCATGCCCCTGGGTATCGCTATTATCGGCGGACTGTTGTTTGCGCTCATACTTACACTGTTTGTGATCCCCGCTTTATATACGTTTATTTCCGGTAAATCTAAAAAATATGAAGTTCAAGAAAATGAATAAATACAAACTGCTGATGCTATCATTCCTGGCCATAACTTTTCAGGGTATGGCACAAAACGATTTTAACCTGCAGGAGTTAGTGCAACTGACACTGGAAGAAAATTACCAGATTCAAATAACAAAGAATCAGGAAAAGATAGCCGAAAACAGAAACACATTGGGAAATGCAGGTTTTTTTCCGACTTTTGATATCTACTCAGACCAAAATTGGAACATTGAAACGTCGGAGTCCAATTTATATACAGGCCAAATCCGGAAAGGAAATAATGTGCAAAGCAATCAGTTTAACGCATCAGCAGAATTGAACTGGACCTTGTTCGATGGCTTCAGAATGTTCGCTAAAAAAGACCAACTGGAAAGCCTGGCCAAACTGGGAAAAATGGAAACCAAATACTATGTGGAGCAGACTATTGCCGATCTGGCCAATATCTATTA
>JBNJHE010000138.1:0-5043 GCA_051748205.1 Bacteroidota bacterium
CAATGTTCCTTGCTTGCCCCGTTAAATGCGACGATAGGAGTAGATTTAACGGGGTTCCTTGTTCAATGTTCAATGTTCAATGTTCAATGTTCAATGTTCCGTGTTCCTTGCTTGCCCCGTTAAATGCGACGATAGGAGTAGATTTAACGGGGTTCCTTGTTCTGTGTTGGCTGTTGCGCTATCTTATCGCTCATCTCTCACAACTCATCTCTCATTCTCTCATTCTCTCATTCTCTTCGTTCTCTTAAGTCTCTTAAGTCTCTTAAGTCACTTAAGTCTCTTCGTTCGCCCTATCACATCATCGAATCAACGCCAACTCGCTCTGCGCACACCCCTAAATCTCCGCCTAAGGCGGAAAGCCCACCGCACAATGACATAGCCTTCTGGCAATTCGCTTCCTCACATTTAATCATCCCCTTGTGTGTTGAAGTTTTTGTCATGGCTCGGTTCATAATACATGAGTTTATTTTTAAAAATTAGAAAACAGTAGTCAAAAATAATAATAATAAGTTAAATGGACAATTTTTTTTGAGAAATAATGTTGCTGTTGAATTTGTTTTGGGTATACATATTTTGTCGCCTGTGCAATGTGTGACTGAATTTTGTACAGGGCTGTACAAAAAATACGGGTTAATTCTGGCAAAAAAAAATATAGTTTTACCTGAATATTAATATTCAGATAAAACTATATTTATGAGTGCAGTCTAAAAAGCCATAAGACCCCTAAATCCCCTGAAGGGAAATTTTTTCAAACTGCTGATTTTTAGCGTTCTCCCTTTAGGGCTTAGGGGTAAAAACGATAAAAATCAGCAGTTTGAAGGCTTTTTAGACCGGCCTCACTTATAATTTATGAATAAGGCAGTTAAAACTGCACACTTGTGAATACCAGGGAGTAGCTGTCCTGTAATTTATATACTGGTTAAAATGCAGGTTTGCAATTGATATTGTCAAAGCGTTACCATGTGTATCGTATTCCCAGGGCAGCCCCCCAGCCTAAAGAAGCATCATCGCCAATCAGATCCCACATTGGTCGGGCATCAATGCTTAGTAAAATCGGAGCATTCATGTGGTTAAAGTTGTATTCAATGCCAACTTGCCCTCCAACACCTATATTGAAATAGCTGTCTGACTCATCATAAGAAAAAAATCCAAGCGCAGCACCAGGGCCGGCATACCAGTTTAAGCCCCCATCGATATTCCAATGCCAGTGATAAATCCCGGCCAGATACATTCTGTTGTGATGATCATTTCCGGCAAATCCTAAATCAAATTCAACTCTGTTTGTCTGGCTTAGTCCATGCTGATACGTTAGTTCAGCACCATTGATGTCCCCATCACCGCCAAGACGTACACCTGCCGTGTGTGCATTTATTTGAGCATAAGTAAAATAACTTGAAAATAATAAAGCAATAACAAAAATAACTTTTTTCATTGTTTGATCGTTTTTATGGTTTTCGTATAGACTTATTATTGAAGGCCGTTGTTTATTATGGCTTTTGGCCGCCTCATTTTACTGCGGATAAACGAAGACCTTATCATTTTTATTTTGGTTTTTTTTGTCTTTTTCGCCTTTCTGTTGCTTGTTTAGGTGTAATACGATCAGCAACAATTTTTCAGCAAGCGCCATACGGTATTCTAATAGGTCAACAATCATTGTTAGCTATTGTTTTAAGATCAAAATATGTCAATCCTATTCCAAAGAGTATTATTGAACCAGAATCTTATCAAACAGACTATGGCCAGGGAGTTCAAAGACAATGATATACATACCTGGGGTGTGTTTGCTCAGATCAATAGTATTCCTGCCGGAGCTCAGCATGCCAGCCATTACCTTATTCCCCAGTAAATCATACAGCTTGAAAGTTGTTGGTGTGCTTATTTCTATAACTAAAATATCCTTTACAGGATTGGGATAATAGACCACATTATTGTTTGATTGCTCACTAAAAATACCTACGTCTGTTATCGAATGGCAGGCAGAGGTGTCACTGCATAAACTATCGCTGAGAATTACGGCATAACTCCCGTTTTGGGAGGCTGTATAGTGCTGCCCGTCAGCTCCTGAAATATGACTAAAATGATTATCGCAATCAACCCATTGGTAGGTAAGATTACTGTCAACAGCTGTTAATACATTTTGAGACACAAGTATGGATGTATCTATTTCGTGTACGCTTAAAAATAAATGGGAAATAGAATCACAGCCATTGATACTCAGGGATGAATCGATATAATGTCCTGGATCTGTAATTTCTTTTGAGCCAAAGAAAAAGGTGTCACCTTTGCAGATGGTGTGAGTTTCAGAGGAATTATAGGCTTGATGCACTGTAATTTGTATTGTATTAGTATCAGAACAAATGCTATCAAAAGCCACCAGCATGATTTCGTGTGTCCCCGGTTGAAGAAAAGTTACTTCGTAGTTGTTACCGGAATGCATCAAAACACTATCCACATACCATTCGTAATGAGTCGCTGAACTGCTTTGATTCAAAAAAACAACCGTATCGCCCATGCAAGGATGTGTTGCTGAAGTAATAAAATCAGATGCAACCTGGCAAGAGGTATTCTGCAGTGAAGCGTATTTCACAATAAAGCCATCTCTGCCTCCTGTAGAGACAAGGGTGTCATTTCCATAAGCAGAAGTATGTCCTTGTGAAGATCCAAAATATCCGACAAGATAAATGCCTCCAAATCCGGATGTCAGATTGTTATAGCCATTGTTATTCACTTTGTTTCCACCATCAAGAGCATGTACAACATCGCCGGAACTGTTTACCTGGGCAATAAAATTACGGTAGTTATTACTGCTTCCTGTTAACTGAAAGGTGTCAAGAGAAAAGTTTGATCCCAGATATCCGGCCATATAAACATTGTCAGAAGTGTCTGTGGCGATGTCGGAGATGCGACCTAAGTTGCCTGTTGGGAATGATCTTGTCCAATAGCTGTCACCGTTATAGTCCAGTTTTTGCAAAAAGAAATTATTATACGATAAAGATGAAAATGCTGTATCATTCAACACATGATTGCCAGATTTATGATAGCCGGCGATGTAGATATCTCCTGATGAGTTGAGTGTCATTCCATCTACCATATGGTTGGCTGAACCATGGTATCTTTTAGACCACAGGTAATTACCGCTGGCAGTATGTTTGCATAAGAACATTTCATAACCCAGAGGATTAAAAAGCGTATCGGCGCCGCCTATACTCAAATCTGCATTAAAGATGCCGGCCAGGTATACATTGGCGCTATCGTCAACAGCTACATTTTTTCCATAATCCAAAAACTGGGAATTGATGGCTTTTGTCCACAATAGATTTCCTGTAGCGCTTTCATAAACAGCGAGAAAAATATCTTCGCCTCCGGCATATATTAACGTATCTGTTTCAATGACCATATTCAAAAAACCATAGGTACCCGTCACTGCAACTAAGCCTGCATTAGTGCTTATAGAAGTTGGGTAAGCATTGGAAATGCCCGCAGTAAGCAGTTTGCCCCATTGTAAATTTCCCAGTGAATCAATTTTGAGTATGAAGGTTTTATCGTTTCCTGTTCCCGTATAAGAAAATGAACCATAAGTAATGGTGTTGCTACTACGCGCCTGGCATGCCACATATACAAATCCCGAATCATCAATGCTGAAATCCCGGACAAAGTCATTGTGGTTTCCGCCAAATTTTCTGCTCCAGAGAAAACTACCGCTGCTATCGTATTTGGCAATAAAACCGTCGTAGTAATTTGTTGGTGCCACAATATAATCGTTTGGCGTAAAAAATAAAGTGTCTTTAAAAATGCCACCAATATAAATATTGTCCCGGGCATCCACCTTGACGCTGGTGACCTCGTCATTATCCGGTCCGGAAAGCGACTTTGCCCAATTCCAGTTTTGTGCCTGAACGATCTGTGCTGAGATCATGAACAGATAAAGCGTAATAGCCTTGAATTTTATTTGCATATCCCTAATTTTAATTGGCTTAACAAAAAATCTTTCACCGTTGCTTTCAACAGTTCTTCAGGGCCAAAATACACAATAATGACATAAAATTATCTGTAAAACAACACTAAATGCAAAAGAGTCTTTGATTGATGCTAATGTAGAAAAGCGATTGCATTGGTGTCAGGAAAAATCCATCCAGGAGCTGTTGATGTTGTAATCTTCGATCGGCATCACGCGACTGCTGTAGCGGTATGCGCTGACCAGTGATGATACTTCCTGTTTGATCATATCCATACTGCCATTTACCAGATCATGGCGGAAGCCCTTGCTACCAAGAGCAGCTACATAGTCTGCTGCAATAATGCGGCTGAGGATTTTCCCCAGCAAAACCAGCTTGCGTTGTGGCATTTTTTCTTCGATGCTAAAATTAGTAAGGCTTGTAAAATGTCCTGCCGTAAGTTGTGTTAAGTCGTACTCCTTTAAAAAGCGGGCCAGATTCATAACTTTCATCTGACGCATTTGTTTGATAAGCATCTCGGCAATTTGGGTGTACAGCATTTCGTTGGAGCCTTCAAAAACCATAAATGGCCTGGAGTCAATGATACCTCGCGAGGCTATGCTTTCCTCTTTATATCCGTTAGCACCATAGAGTTGGGTAAGGGTTTGGGCCGACTCCTGCATGAGCTCAGTAACGTAAGCTTTCATGGTGTTGGCCTCTACTGTTTTGCCAGTGAGGTCGTTTTCTATACCGCTGGCTTGAGTGCTGCGCCAACACATGGCTGAGCTAATTGTAAATGCTGATTGTATTCGGGCTATTTGCTGTTTTACCTGATCCAAAGCGATCAGTGGTTTAGCCCGGATAAACCGTTTTTGCGTATGTGCAATAGCATCATCAAGCATCCTCCGGATAAAACCAATAGCCATGCCAGGAAACTGAAAACGGCTGCGGTGTAACAAGTCCATCGTTAATTTTAATCCTGTGGTTTCGGGTTGTAGCTTATATTCTTCGGGCACCTGTATGTCGATTTTGTTTTTTCCGTAAGGGATAGGGTACAGACCGATATTGTTGTAAATTTCCTCAACCTCGATCTTTTGTGCAGGATGTG
>JBNJHE010000139.1:0-5000 GCA_051748205.1 Bacteroidota bacterium
TATGCTTTCCGACCAGTCGGTATATACCAGACGAATGCTGCGCTCGCTCTCCTGCTCCGGTGTAGACTGCTGACATGAAGTCCATAACAGCATCCCGGTAGCAAAAAGTGCTATTGAAAAAATAATCTTTTTGATATTCATATCCTTTTGTTTTTTAGTCAAACAATGCTTTTAAAAACCCCATTGTCTGATGACGATCTTTGACAATAAAAACGGCAATATTCTTTTCCGGTCCTGCCAGCTTTTCCGACGTACTCTCGAGAATGACATCGGCCAGATCCGATTTAATTTTGGTCCCGATCAAAATCATATCAGCATCGGCATTAAGGGCATGGTTGTAAAGAATCTGGGCTTCTTCATTTTCGAAATCCACCTCCGAAGTACAGCTTATATCCTTTTTTTTGAGCTTATTACGCTTCATAAAGCGATCGAACTCCTTCTGTGTATAGCTCTCCACCTGCTTTTGCAGTTTTTTCTCGTCGCTAACGGAGCTGCGGGTAAAATAGCGTAAGGGCAGTTTATGTACATGCAGGCAGGAAATTTTCGTTTCTGTCATTTCAGCAATACTGTTGGCCATTTTCATAGCCATCACCGCCATCTTTGAAAAGTCCATACGCACCAGAAGATGGTTCATTTTTGGCTGAGATGTTTCACTAATCAGCAAAACCGAAGAAGGTGTAATGCTCAACACCTTTTTTACTACACCACCATGCCCTTTATAGCCAATCTTTTTGCCCATTAGCGTCAAGGTAATATCATGATCCTGTACATGTTGCACAATTGTTTCGGTAGTCATCCCTTCCTTTACAACAACTTTTTTCTCGATCCCGTCATGCTCTCCAAACAGATGATCCACTGTCTCTGTCATCTCTTTTTGGACAATTGTTGTCAGCGGTTCATTCATTTGCGGAAATGATGCTAACAAGTCTTTCGGGATTTCATAAGACTTCATCACATGCATAAATGTAATGCTTCTGGGTTTAAAGGTATGGGCAAGAAAATTGCTGTAGCGAATTAAAAAGTTGTCCATTTTACTTAAATCCAGACAAACCAAAATATGATCAAACTTATACATAACGATAAAATTAATTCATAAATAACCAATTGCCGAAGTACTAATCCGGCGAATCACCTTTTACATGATCTTTATTATCCGTTTTTTTTTGATATCCCTGTTTACGAATCATAGAAGTGATGGTTTGCTGATATTGTTCACGTTCAGTTTCAAGTTCAGCTTCTTTCATTTCCATATATTCACCACTAAGGCCTTTCAGCAAGCTACGGGCCATAAAAATAAGCAATAAAGCAAAGGGAAGGCCGGTAGTAATTGCAGCTGTTTGCAGCGCTCCCAGGCCACCTCCTATTAGCAAGACCGCAGCCACACCCCCTTCCGTCATGGCCCAAAAGATTCGTTGAGCGACGGGAGCATCCAGTTTTCCTCCGGCTGTCAGCGAGTCCACCACCAGGGAACCGGAGTCGGAGGAAGTCACAAAAAAGCTGGTAACCAAGACTATCCCCACCACCGAAGTGACTATAGCCAGCGGAAACTGTTCCATAAGCACAAACAGAGAAGTAGCCACATTTTCAGTTACGGCAGTGCCTATATCAGCCAGTCCATTAATTTCCAAAAACAAGGCACTACCACCAAAAGCACTAAGCCACAGAAATGTCAGCAGAGTGGGGACAATAAGAACGCCAAGCACAAATTCTTTCAAGGTGCGGCCACGGGAGATCCGCGCAATAAACATCCCGACAAAGGGTGACCAGCTAATCCACCAGGCCCAGTAAAAGACCGTCCAGCCGTTCTGCCAGTCCGACTGTGTATAAGATTCTGTCCAGGTGGATAAACGAAAGAAATGCTGAATATAAGCTCCGGTATTTTCTACAAACGAATCGGCAATAAACAGGGAGGGGCCAACAATCAGGATAAAGACCAAAAAGATAGCGCCAAGAATCATATTCATATTACTCAGGCGTCTGACACCGGCACTCAGTCCCGCTACAACAGAACCTGTTGCAGCCAGGGTGATCAGGATAATCAGAATAACCTGTGTTGAGACGGTATCAGGCAGATCAAACAAATGGGCCAGTCCGGCACTCACCTGCTGCACGCCCAGCCCCAGCGAGGTAGCCAGTCCAAAGAGAGTAGCCACCACGGCCAGCACATTGATGGCTTTACCCCAGGGGCCATAGATTTTTTTGCCTAAGACAGGATGAAAGACAGAGCTGATGGTTAAAGGTAGCTTGCGATTGAAAGTGAAAAAAGCCAACGCCATACCGACCAGAGCATATATGCCCCAGGCATGCAATCCCCAATGCAAGAAAGTAGACTCCATGGCTACGCTGGCAGCATCAGCGGTACCGCCTTCGCCTATGGGCGGATTCATGAAATGATTGATGGGCTCGCCAACACTCCAGAACAATATCCCTATCCCCATTCCCGCACTAAACAGCATCGCAAACCAGGAACCAAGCGAAAACTCAGGCTTCGACTTCTCCCCGCCCAATCGTATGTTGCCATATTTACTAAAGGCGATATAGATAACGAAAAACAGAAAAAAGTTAACGGCCAACACAAAAAACCAGCCTCCGTAATCAGATATCTTTGTCTGTATATTGGAAAATATGGCATCCATCGGATCACCAATAATCAGGGTGACGGTAATGAATACAATAATCAAAGCCGCTGCCGGCCAAAATACCGGCCCGTCGACATCAAAATACTTCTTATTGCTTTTTAGATGGGACAAAGAATCCTTTGATTGCTTTTTATGCTTCATAAACAGGGGTTATAAAAATACCTTTAATAAATTCAAAGATAAGCAGATTTCAACAATCAGGCAACATTACCAGAACAAAAATATCAACAGCCTACTGGCCGCAATACAGTTACAACTTGGGGAAATATCGTTCTATCATTTCAACCAGCTCCTGTTTTTTGATTGGCTTAGAGAGATAATCATCACATCCGGCATCGATGGCTCTGTCGCGGTCGCCGGTAAGGGCATAGGCCGTTTGTGCAATAATGATAACATTAGAGTTAAACTCACGGATTTTGCGGGTAGCATTTAAACCATTCATAACAGGCATCTTCACATCCATAAGCACCAGATCTATGTCAGGGTTTTTTCTCATCAAATCAATCGCTTCCTGCCCAGTGCGCGCATGGAGTATCTCTCGGGCCAATGACTTCATCACTATGCTCAAAAATTTTTCCGCATAGGTCTCATCATCAGCAATCAACACTTTAATCCCCGGCGATGCGTACTCTATTTTTTCCTGCATTTTTTCTTTTAATTGATGATATATTTGTGTATTGCTATGGTAAGGTATCGTAAAATAAAACAATGTTCCTTTGTCAGGTTCACTTTCCAGGCCTATTTCCCCTCCCATCATTTCAACATAAGCTTTGGCAATAGCCAGTCCCAGGCCAGCACCTTCCCTGGCTTTTTCATCCAACAGATCAGCCTGCACAAAGCGATCAAAGACAGCCTGCTGCCGATGCTCTTCTATGCCCTGACCGGTATCTTTTACATAAAACTCAAAATAGGGATTGCTTTCAATGTCTCTCAGTTCATAACCGAGAGCAATAGAACCCTGGTCGGTATATTTCAATGCATTTTTTACCAGATTGGTTAACACAGCATAGAGCTTTTCTTTATCCACATCAACTAAAGCCAGCTCGTTTGACAAGGCTTTATGTAAAGAAAAATGCAGTCCTTTTTTGTGCATTTCAAACTTAAAAAACTGATAAATAAAGTCGAGTTGCTGATTTATATTCGACTGTTTTTTGATTACCTCCACCTGTCCGGCTTCTATTTTAGAGATATGAATTAAGTCATCGATAATATTGAGCATGCGCTCCCCGCTTTGTTCAATCATTTGGATATATTCTTGTTGATCTTTTCCAGAGAGCCCGCCATCTTTCAACAAATCGGCAAAGCCTAAAATGCCATTCATGGGGGTTCTGATTTCGTGGCTCATATTAGCCAAAAAGGCTGATTTCAAGCGGTCTGACTCTTCGGCTTTTTCCTTGGCATCTTTAAGCTCCCGGATAAGGGTGATCCGTTCTGAAATTTTCCACACCGTATCCATCATAATTTGCAGGTGTTTTACATCCAGCTCATCGTAAGGGGTTTCTTTATTAGCAACCCCCACCAAAGCCACGATTTGCTTTTCATAAAACAAAGGCACGGTCAGTATCGAGCGAATATCAACATGGCCTTTAGGCAAGCCTTTTGTTGCCGGGTTCTGCGTGGAGTAATCATTCATAATAACAGGGCGCCGTTGCCGTATAGCATCGCCCCAGCAGCCGGTATTGTCCAGATCATACATAGTTTGCGCATTCTCCACCTGGCATTGCTCCATGGTATTTTTCGACCAGCTGTTCAGGCTCAACTGACGGCTATCTTCGTCATAAAAATAGATAAAGCCTACCTCGCTCTTTGTTAAATCAATGGCTTCATTCAAGGCCATATTAAACAATTCATAGCTGGTTTTGGTGATCATTTTCGACAGCCTCACCAGGCTTTCCAGCCGCGTATTGTGCTGATCCAGTATTTTCGTTTGTGCCTCGAGCTGCTTTTTGCTCTTTTCCGCTTCCTCCTTCTGCTGTTGCAGCTTTTGTTCATTTTTCTTTCGAGCGGTTATATCCAGGCTGGTCCCAATAATACGAATGGGCTCTCCATCATCATCAAAAATAGGATGTAAGCTAGTCAGCCACCAATAATCCTGCCCCTGAAACGGAATATTCTCCTCGTAGGTGACATTTTTCCTGCTTTGGATACAGCGCATATAACGCTTTTCTACTGTTGCGGCCATGTCAGACGGCAGGATTTCATACAATGTCTTTCCATACACCTGATCATTATCCAACCCGGTTAATCGCTCGTGGGTTGGGTTAATCATATTTAAGCGAAAACCAGCCTCCGGACTATAATCCCAAATAAAAACAGCAATATCAATTCCTTTGAAAAGGGACTGTAAATATGCTTCATTCT
>JBNJHE010000140.1:0-4971 GCA_051748205.1 Bacteroidota bacterium
AAGCGCAAGCTTAGGTTATTCATTATTTGTGAGATATATTTATTGTATAATTGACTTGGACTTATTAAAAAAAATATAAACAGATGAAGTGGTTACCATTATTTGTGGTTTTCTTTTTTTGCAGTGAGACATCCAGTTCACAGGATACAATTTTCGTAACTTTAAATAGAAAAAATTGTTTGCCATGTTATGGATCTATCTATAGTTTCGTAAAAGGAAATGATATTAAAAGTGTTATCGCTGGATTAGCTTTGGCCGATACCAATAGATCCGAGTATTATAAGGATAAAATGATTGCTAATCAAATGCTTAGCTTTTGTGATACTATCATTTTGATAAAATCAGTAAGGGAAAACAATTTTTTGAATCCTATATCTGATTATTCATCTCAACTTTATTACCCATATCTGACAAGACCATCACCAATGCTTATAATTAAACGTCAAAAGAGTATAGCGGTATTCCCGGCTAGTCAAATTTCTGTCAACAATAAATTGAATAAAACAATACGAGATATGATAGTGCCATGAAAAGAATTGAGGACTAATCTAAACATAAATCATATACTACAATAAAAAAGAGCTATTACAGCATAAAATAGTCACTGAGTAAAGTTATATATCGGTGATGCTTGAATTCACACGAGAATGACATTATTCAAAAAACGTCGACTTTTTCGTTGGTTTGGGTGTTTTGATCACCAGAAAGCGGAGGTTTTCTTCGCTGGTGTTATACCAGCAATGAACAATATCTTTCGGGCTTTCAATCAAGGTATCTTTTGTTACTTCTTTGCTTTCATCACCGATTAAGACCGTTCCTTTTCCTTCCAGCACATAGAAAATTACATCCACAGGAGTGGCATGTTTTTTCATGCTTTCGCCCGGAGTTAGTGTGATGTGTGTAAGCATGGCTTCGGACTTGTCGTACATTTTTTTGGCGTTTACACCATGTGGATTCTTTCTTTCGTCGGCTTCAAATGGACTTCGTGTTATCATAATAGAAAAATTTTGATAAAAACCCTGCCTTGATTCAGGCAGGGTTTTGAGGTTTATGCTTGTTCCATGAACAGTTTGATGTCGTCTTCTACTTCACCAATAGGTGCAATGCCAAAGTTTTTAACCAGTACATTAGCAACATTTGGTGAGAGGAATGCAGGCAATGTGGGCCCCAGGTGAATGTCTTTCACACCAAGGTAGAGCAATGCCAGTAATACAATCACTGCTTTTTGTTCGTACCATGCGATGTTATATGAAATCGGCAGATCGTTGATATCATTGAGTTCAAATACTTCTTTCAGTTTCATGGCTATAACAGCCAGGGAATAGGAGTCGTTGCATTGACCTGCATCCAATACGCGTGGAATTCCTCCGATATCGCCCAGCGGAAGCTTGTTGTATCGATATTTGGCACAGCCGGCGGTTAAAATAACGGTATCTTCCGGAAGTTGTTGAGCAAATTCGGTATAATAATCGCGGCTCTTCATGCGTCCGTCACAACCGGCCATCACAAAGAATTGCTTAATGGCGCCGCTTTTAACAGCAGCTACTACTTTATCAGCAAGTTGAAGCACCTGATTGTGTGCAAAGCCACCAACAATGGACCCGCTTTCAATTGCTGTGGGTGCATCACATTTTTTCGCCAGATCAATGATTTCACTGAAGTCTTTTGGCTGATCGTCCTGGCGGTCGGGGATATGCTTAAAGCCTGGATATCCTGACGAACCTGTAGTAAAGACGCGGTCTTTATAAGTTGATTTCTTTGATGGTGGTACAATACAGTTGGTGGTAAAAAGAATGGGTCCGTTAAAGGTTTCGAATTCTTCTTTTTGTTTCCACCAGGCATTTCCATAGTTTCCTACAAAATGATCATACTTTTTAAAGGCAGGGTAATAATTGGCCGGTAGCATTTCGCTGTGTGTATAGACATCTACGCCGGTGCCTTCGGTTTGTTTCAGCAGTTCTTCCATATCCTTAAGATCATGACCACTGATTAAGATGCCCGGATTGTTGCTTACACCGATATTTACTTCTGTGATTTCCGGATTTCCGTATGCTTCTGTATTGGCTTTATCTAATAATGCCATAACCTCTACACCGTATTTACCTGTTTCCAGTGTTAGGGCTACCAGGTCGTCGACAGTTAAGTTATCATCAAGAGTAGATGCCAAAGCTTTTTGGATAAAAGCATAAATCTCAGCTTTCTTTTGTCCGAGATTTTCGGCATGTTCTCCGTAAGCGGATATCCCTTTAACCCCATAGGTTATCAGTTCGCGAAGCGAACGAATGTCTTCATCTTTGGTTTCTAAAGGGCCAACCACTTTTCCTGTTTCTTCGAATTCATCGATTGTATATGCATACCATCGGGCTGCAAATGGAAGCTCTTGCTGTTCAAATTTAATGCCTTTCTGCTCAAGTTCATGCTTTAGGGAAAGCTTTAGCTGAACAGCATCTTTAATGTATCGAATGATGGCCTCATCATCAAAATTGGCATTGGTGATCGTTGTAAACATTGCACGAAAGATAAAACTGTTGACCTCATCTTTTTCAATTTGGTGTTGGCGTGCCTGATGTGTATAAAACGATAATCCTTTAAGTGCAAAGACCAACAGGTCTTGCATGTCTGAAGTGCGTGGCTCTTTACCACATACACCTTTAATGGTGCAGCCAGTTCCTTTTGCGGTTTCCTGACATTGAAAACAAAACATATTCATAATTATAATTTTTGGGATTAGTTATTTTTTTGATTCTTTGAATAGGGTTATAACAGCCAATCTTCTTTTAACAGTTTACCTGTTGAACTGACAATGGCTTGCTTAACCGGTATTTTTCGAGTTGCATTTTTAAATGCGGCATTGACAATTTGCATTAAACCAGTGCAGCATGGTACTTCCATCATGACAACGGTTAAGGTATTGATCGTTGATTTGTTAATTAACTGTGTGATTTTATCGGTATAAACATCTATATTACTGTCTAGCTTTGGGCAGGCAATAGCTAAAGATTTACCTTTAAGAAAGTGTCTATGGAAATTGCCCATAGCATAAGCTACACAATCGGCAGCCAGCACAACGTCTGCATTTTGATAATATCCGGCATCCGGATTGATCAAATGCATTTGAACCGGCCAGTGGCTTAAAGCTGAATTGGAATCCTGCCTGGAGAGCGGAGCTTCTTCTTTTTGTTCTTTTTTATCAATGGTTTCATCGGTGATAATTTCTGAAAAGTCAATAGAAGCCGATCCCGGGCAACTACCTGAACAACTTCCGCTTTTTTGCTGCTGTTGCTCTATATGATGATGCGTCTGGGCGAAAACCTCCTCTACAGGACGTGCATTCCCTTCTTCACTCATATCAATATTATGTTCGCGTATGTATTCGGCTGCCTGTTTTAGTAATTCTTTCTCCCCATGATCCCTAAGGTGTTCCAAATGAGCTAATACAGTATTCCTTCCCTGCTTTACAATGCGCTCCATCACCTTTTTTTCATTATAGGGCTCTGCCTCGCGCTCTTCAATGACTATGGCCCCTTGCGGACAATGCCCCAAACAAGCACCCAAACCGTCACAAAATAGATCTGATACCAGGCGTGCCTTGCCATCTATTATTTGTAATGCTCCTTCGTGGCAATTTGGTACGCAAATACCACAACCATCACAAAGTTTTTCATCTATATTGATTATTTTACGTTTCATGGTTATGCCTCCAATCCTTTTAAATTGATTTCAGATAGTTCCTTTACGGTTTTCCCTTTCATGAAATCGACAAACATTTCAGTTAGCTGAAATGTAATATCACCAAATACACATTTTTTAAATGGGCATTGTTCCATCGTTAATCCACATGGCGAAGGAAGTATCGGTCCTTCCATCATCTCAAAAACATCCAGTAAATAAATCTTATCTGGTTGTTTATTCAGCTTATATCCGCCCTTAGGACCTCGGATGGATTGAATATACTCATGCCGAACCAAAAGATTTAGGACCTTTAAAACATGGTTTTTACTTGCTGATGTTGTTGTTGCTACTTTTTCTGCACTAACCAGTGTGTAATTATCCATCATGGCCAGACTGTGAAAGGCGATGATTGTTGCTTCTGATATATTAAATAGTTTTGCCATTTTTTATCTTATGATCCTGAACTGAATTATGAGACAAAGATACAAACTGGTACGGGAATACCACAATAAAATTGGCTCTTTTTATGGGTATTTTTCAAAGAGCTAGAAAATCAGGTTTATATGCTGCTAATTTATAGCGAATTTAAATAGAGGGTGCCTTGGATGAGGACAGGGACGAAAGAATGGAATTTAAGGTGTTTAAAAGCTGATTATCTTTAAGAATAAATTGCTCCACCCCTTTTTCTTTTGCTTGTTGATCAATTTCCGGATGGCTTTTTGCTGACATCAGAAAAATACGGATGTCGGGTTGCTGAATCTTTGCGATGGTTTCCAAACCGTTCATGCCTGACATTTCCATATCAATCACTATTATATCTGGCTCTTTGTGTATATTATTGAGACATTCTTCTCCGGAAAAATAATGCTCACATTGAAGAACATTATTGTCATTTAAACCGTATTTCAACAGTTGATGAATGAAGATGTCATCATCGACAATAAAAATACTGGCTTTTTCTGTCATATAGCGCTTTATATAAATTATGAAAAAATGATACCAAAAAGAACAATGACAATAAAAGAACAGTAAGACAGCACAATAAGAATCAAGTTTTTTGGATTATTTCCCCATACCAGAAAAAAAATTCTTATTTTTGGAAAAATAGAATCAAAAGCAAAAGGAGGGCAATCGATGAATTGAGCCATGAACAAAATTTGAACACATACGCTTATGATTATACTAAAGTGGAAAAGTGTATAGTTGAAAGATGATGTGTCATGGCGAGCTCCCCCGAAAAAAAGACGGGGTAAACATCGTACCTATTTAATAAAATTTAGACAGATGAAACATCCATGA
>JBNJHE010000141.1:0-4907 GCA_051748205.1 Bacteroidota bacterium
CCCTGGCTTACTCCTCCCCCGAGCTGGAGTCGGAGGATGAGATGCCGGGAAGCTGCTCTCGCTAAGCGATTAGCCGTGGCACGAGCGTCGCTAATTCGCCAGCCACTGGCTGGCAAGCTAAGCGAGAGCTAGCTGGTGGCGGAGGATGAGGTGTTGGACGGGAACTGCTCTCGCTAAGATTTCCAGACAGTGGATGGTGATTAGCCGGGGCAGGATCAGAATTAAGCCATGAAGGTTCATCTTGTGGTTAGCTGGTATCAGCTTGTAAGGCAATGCAAACAGCATTTTACCATGCATTTTGAAACTTTTATTTTCAATTTACATTATTTTTGTGTAATTTTGATTAAATATCTGTCCTTATGATACATCGTGAAAAATATCATCAATTGGAGGCTGCACTCAATACGATGCCTGTAGTTGCGCTAATTGGTCCGAGACAGGTAGGCAAAACCACCCTGGCAATTCAAGTTACTGAACATTTTACTAAACCTGTTACTTATATCGACCTTGAATTGGATTCTGATTTCAATAAATTAACAGATGCGGAGGCCTATTTAAAACGCTTTTCAAATCATTTGCTAATTATTGATGAGGTTCAACGCAAACCTGATTTATTCCGATTACTTCGTGGACTCGTTGATAAAAGAAAAAGAACAGGTGAGTTGAGTGGACAATTTTTACTTTTGGGTTCAGCTTCAAGCAATTTAATTCAGAACTCTTCAGAATCATTAGCTGGCAGGATAAGATATCTTGAGCTAACAACATTTTCGATTACTGAATTGCAAAACAATGAAGACAATACATTTAATATTAATAAATTATGGCTAAGAGGCGGATTTCCTGACAGTTACCTTGCTTCCAACAAAAAGGAAAGCATGGATTGGAGAAGGGATTTCTTTAGTACTTACGTAGAACGAGACATCCCGACAATGGGCCCTCGTGTTTCATCTGTACTATTAAAACGTTTCTGGAAGATGCTCGCTCATTATCATGCCAATCAGATTAATTATAGTGAATTTGGTCGAAGTCTGGAAGTTAGTCATACAAGCATTAAAAATTACCTGGATTTGCTCACTGATTTCTATATGGTCAGACAAATCCAACCATGGTCAGGAAATATTAAGAAAAGACTTGTCAAGTCACCCAAAATATATCTTCGCGATTCTGGTATCTTACACAGTTTACTAAACATTTCTGACGCAGAAAGTTTGTTTTCTCATCCTAAAATTGGAGCAAGCTGGGAAGGATTTATCATTGAAAACATTATCAATCAACTTGATGATAATTGGGAATATTCCTATTTCAGAACAACAAATCAGGCTGAAATTGATTTAGTTTTAACCTCTCCCGATAATAGTGTATGGGCAATTGAAGTTAAAAGAGCATCAGCACCAAAAGTAACTCGTGGATACCACGAAGCATGCAGTGATATTTCAGCAACCCACAAATGGGTAGTAACCACAAATAACGATCGCTACCCCTTAACTGAAGGGACAGAAGTAATAGGAATTTCTGAATTTCTGAAAATAATCCGGAATCATTAAACCCCGCTTTTGGCATGCCTGTCCGCCCACTGGCTGAGTTTTTTGCGTGCCATCCATACGGCTGGCAGGCATGCCAAAAGCTACCGGTGTGGGGCTTGGGTACCACGGGTTGCACCCATTGTATTCTGTCCCTCCAGGTCAGGTTTAAGGCTCTGGCACTACCACCGGACTACGTGCCTTATCCGGTGTTACCGACATATTGTCCCTCCGGGACAGTACGGTAACTGCCTCGCCCTGGCTGGATAAAACGGTGTGTGCATCGCCTAGCAGGATAGGATCGGGGTTGGCTTTTAACTTTGCCGAGATGGCAGGTGGTATCGTAACTACAGAACAGACTCAACAAAAGCACCAAACTGCAGTATTCGTTTGCTGTTTGCCGGATTAAACAACAGATGTTCGAAATCCTTTTGTTTTTGTTGAATATTGACGGTTTGAGACAGTTGAATCAGGGCATTTTTCAATTCATCAACATTGTGAATGTTTTCCTTTTCCGCCAAAAATGCATAATCAGGCTTTGTTTGTGCCATTAAAAACATAACATCGTAAAAGTCTCTGCCTTTGCTTCTGTTTAGCAAGGCAGATGTTTTCATGGCACACAACAAATCATCCGGAGGCACCGGAAATGGAAAAAACATACCGCATCCACCAATGGAAACAATGCTGGACTCGTATGCATAGTTTTGGTCTTCAGCTTCAAACTTTATCAAAAACCGTTGTTCCCTGTGCCCTGACAACCCAAGCTCAAAAAGCAATTCCGGGAAAAACAGGCTAATTCGAAACGCATTTAGTTTTCCAGGGAGAGGTTGTTTCTCCTCAACACGGAAACCAGAACGCACAAGAAATTGAACGACTTCCTCGCTCATTTGATAAAATTCTGATTCTGCCATGCCCGTACAGTCAAAATCCAGATCTTCAGAAAACCGGTCTATGCCTTTAACCAGTCGCAAATTGGTGTCGCCAATAAATGCAATTTGCCTGACGTATTTACTCCCGGATAAATACTCAAGTATCATCAATTGGATGTACTCTTTCAACATATAACGGTCAAATCCCGGGTTGTTTCGGATTTGTGCAGGAAAAAAATTGCGTATGTATTCAAGCTGTATCATAGGTCATAAACATCTAACAACATCTGAGCCCTTTTTTCAAGCGTTTTGCTGTCAAAAATGGTCAGGTAGTTTTCAAACATGGCTTTATCAAAATCTTCCAGCATAAAACCAGGATCCAGCCTCAGATTTTCCATATCATCCGGCGTTTTATAATATGGGTTAAGATAGAGGACATCCAGAATGGCTTTTTCCGGGCTTGCAAAACGCACTGATATTTTATCCGTAGCAGGTTTTAACTCATAACCAAAAAACAATTCTGGTTTGAGTTGTTTGTAAACAAACAGCCCAAAATCGTTTTCAAAGTTCATCGTTTTCCTGCTGCTTACACTGGTTATGTGTACAACTTCTTCTGGTATCATACCGTAAAAAGCAAGGGCTGAATGCAGGCTAATGTATGATGGATGATAAATTTTATTGGCTATATACCATGCATAATCTTTCTTTTTAGTATATTCAGGGAAGGTATACCATTCATTGCGTAGCTGTACAAGATAATTCCGCTGTGTCCAGCGTGTCAGGTTATTTTTATCCATTTCCGGGAAAACAGCATATGCCTGATGTACTGAAAAGCAGACATAATCGAACAATTTAGTCTTGAACTGAAGGAAATTAACCATTACGTTTCTTTATTTCCGCAAATATACGGAATATTGGAAATGAAATCAAATGTTTTTTACTCCTCCCCCGAGCTGGAGTTGGAGGAGGAGGTGGCGGGAAACCCGAAATCCAGCATTGAAACATATTAGACCATGTTCTAATTTTAACCTTGGTTGTTCTTATTTTTGGTTATATCCCAATATTTTACTATTTTTACACATGTTTTGTTTGTAACCTAATTTTATATGGAAAACGAATTATTGCATTTACGCAGCATCAATTATTGGGAGTCACAACCTGAATTCACCATTGGCTACTTACGCGAATCCTATAATTCAATTTTGTGGAATTCGCTCAACAATAAGCTGATAAAGGTCATTACCGGTCAGCGAAGAACAGGCAAAAGCGTAATGGTAAGGCAACTGATGCACAAATTAATAAGTGAGAAAAAGGTTAAAGGAAAGAACATATTTTACCTGAACATGGAAATGTTTGAGTTTGAAAACATCAGAACAGCAAATGACTTGTCTGAAATTATTGCCTCATACGAATCAAAATACAAGCCAAAAGGCAAAGTGTATTTGATGGTGGATGAGGTACAAAACATTGCCAACTGGGAAAAAATCATTGTATCCCTGGCTCAGCATCCTGTAAAAGATTATGAAATCATCATCACAGGTTCGAACTCCAATCTTTTATCCGGCGAAATGGCCAGCCTGCTTTCCGGACGATATATTCTTATTGAAGTGTTTCCATTCTCATACATAGAATATCTCTCCATAAAAGGGCTGGAAAACAACAAGCAAAACTTCATTACATACCTTAGCACATCAGGCTTACCAGAACATTTTAATTTATCATCAAAGGAAACCATAACCCATTATTTTCAATCCCTGAAAAACACCATCTTACTGAAAGATATTATGCACAGGCATAAAATCCGGGATTATGTTTTACTGGAGGATATTTTTCTGTTTCTGCTCCACAATGTTGGCAAGCTGACATCTATTCCTTCCATAATGAAATATTTTAAAAACAAAAACAGAAAAGCTGATTATTCCACCATCTCTCAATACATTTCATACATGCAGGAAAGCTTTATCATTCATAAAGCACCCAGATTCTCAACCAAAACAAAAACATTATTGGGAGGTGAGAAAAAGTACTTTGTTAATGACCTTGGATTCAGAAATTATCTATACCCCAGTTTAACAACAGATATCGGGTCTATGCTTGAAAACGTGGTGTATATGCACCTGAAAATGGCAGGAAATAAAATATCCCTTATATCGGGAAATAATTTTGAGGTTGATTTTTTTGCTGAAAATGAAAATGAAAAACATTATGTACAGGTGACGTATGTTATGGATTCAGAAAAAACAATTCAACGCGAATTTGGGGCTTTGGAAAAAATAGATGACAATTTACCTAAATACGTTGTCAGCATGGATGATATTCTCCTGCACAATGATAAAGGCATAGCCCACAAACATGTATGGGATTACATTTATGAACTGGCTGAAGTGAGCAAGCCAACCAATGGACACGAATAAAGATTTACAAAAAACAGAAAGCTTTGTCATTTTTCAGACTGAGACCGGAAGGGTAAATGTTGATGTTTATTTTCAGGATGACACACTATGGCTTACACAAAAAG
>JBNJHE010000142.1:0-4899 GCA_051748205.1 Bacteroidota bacterium
TTCCAGGCCGCTGATTTTCATTCCCTTTTCATAGGCTTCTGGATAGCCTCCGGAAGCCGCAATAACAGCAAGAGCCATATTATCACTAAAGACAATTGGTTGCTTTTCCAGTGACCCGTCAGCAGCCTGATAACACAATTTCAAAAAGTCTCCTTCAATACGCGGTAAAATAACCTGGGTTTCAGGATCCCCCAGACGAACATTGTATTCAATAACAAAGGGTTCATCATCAACTTTCATCAAGCCAAAAAACAAAAAACCCTTATAATCAAACCCCTCAGCCACTAATCCATCGATTGTTGGTTTAACAATCTTTTTGTCCACTTTCTCCATAAAGCCTTTATCGACAAAAGACACAGGAGATACACAACCCATGCCTCCGGTATTTAATCCGGTATCTCCTTCCCCGATTCTTTTATAATCTTTAGCCACAGGCAACAGCTGGTAATTCCGTCCATCAGTAATCGCAAAAGCCGAGCATTCCATACCGTCGAGAAATTCTTCAATCACAACGCATTTTGAAGCATCGCCAAATTTGTGTCCCTCCAGCATATCCGTTAGCGCTTGTTGTGCTTCTGACAGGTTATCATGTATCAAAACACCTTTTCCGGCTGCCAGGCCATCTGCTTTTAAAACATATGGCGATTTGATATTTTCCAAAAACTTCAGCCCTTCACTCAGGTTATCAACAGTAAACGACCGCGATGCGGCGGTTGGGATATTATGGCGCTGCATAAATTGTTTAGCAAAATGTTTACTGCCTTCCAGCTTCGCGGCAGCAGCTTCAGGCCCCAAAATACGCACACCCTGCAGTTGATTTTCAGCATGAAAGTAGTCAGTAATACCATCAACAAGTGGCTGCTCCGGACCCACTATCACCAGGTCGACATGGTGATTCAAAACAAAATCTTTGATACTGGAAAAGTCATCCAGTTTCAGAGGTGCATTTTCTGCAATAGCCTTTGTGCCCGCATTTCCGGGTGCAACAAAAAGCTTCTTTAGCATAGGACTTTGATGCACTTTCCAGGCGATGGCATGCTCTCTGCCCCCGCTACCTAAGATTAAAACATTCATAAGAGGATTATTATATCAGAATTCATGATTATGCTTACACATTTACAACAACGGCCAATGCATTAGTCTTCTTTCATTCCAAAAGCAAGATCACCGGCATCACCCAGGCCGGGGACAATATAAGATTGCGCCGTGAGCTCCTCATCAAGTGCTGCGATCCAGAGTGTGATATGGTCATGATTCAGTTTCTTTTTCAACTCCTCGATACCCTGAATACTAGCTACTACAGATACTATATGCGTATATAGCGGCTTACCTTTGCGCAAAAGCTCCTGATAGGTCAAAACCATAGAGTGCCCTGTAGCAAGCATCGGATCGGTGAGGATTAATACTTTATTATCCAAAGAAGGGCTGGAAGCGTATTCTACATTCACATCAAAGCTGCCATCCTTATGGTGTTTACGGTATGCTGACACAAAAGCATTTTGGGCCTGATCAAAGATATTCAATACCCCCTGATGCATAGGAAGCCCAGCGCGCAATATGGTGGATAACACGAGCTGCTGCTTTAAGGTTTTGGTACTGGCTTCTCCCAGGGGTGTTTTTGTTTCGACTGTCTCGTAGGTCATAGTTTTGCTTATCTCATAAGCAAATAATTCTCCTATCCGCTCTAAATTTTTTCGAAACCGCAGCGGGTCTTTCTGAATCTCCTCATCTCTGATCTCCCTGACATAGTGATTCAGTATCGATTCCTGTTTGGAAAGATTAATAATATTCATAGGTGGTTGCCGGTCTGGTGTCTGGCAAAAATACGAAAATGAATTGATTCATAATGATTGCTCCTGATTTTTATACCCAATAGCAGGAAAAAAAATCAGACTGCTTCAATCAGAATACATTCGCTTCTTTAAGCATATATTCATACACACGTCTCCAGCCTTCCCATTGACCCTGCCCACTCAGACTATGATTATGCCATAGACTAACGAACACTCCATTTACGGCTTTAACCCTGGATATCAACGACTTTACCGTGTCCTCAGCCTGTTGTGGTGTCAGTTGCATATAATCTTTCAGTGTTCCATCCATAACAACAAATGGATATATTTTTAAATATGTGGGCATTTCCATCTCGAGGTTATAAAAGAAATAAGGCCTGGAAATAGAAGCACGAAACCCCACATGACGCGCATAACCCATGGTGTAATCTTCTTTGATCTCATTATGGTCCAAATGATTGTAGGTAGCCGGTAGATTCATTCTTAAAAAATGCTGGCGACTTCGGATAACCTCTTTATTAATAATTTTTGACAAGCGTTCGATTTCTTTCTTCATCTTGTTAGGCTTGTCAAAGGAATTATAAGAGGGATGAATGCCGATATCTCCATAATCCCCTAATGACTTGATTAACGAATGGAACTTTTGATTTAAGACATTGATGTTTTTATCATTCACATCATAATCTGCAAACAAGATAAAATATATGGCCCGCAGATGATACTTTTTATGCAAAGTGAGTTGATAGTTATAGGTATCGAAGGGGTCTTTCTCCACTCCAAGCAATACACGGGCACGCTGAAAAAAGTCTTGCAGCTTGAGTTGTAACAAAGATGTGACAAATCCTCCACTTGTCCGTATCAACCCCCGGAGCTTATAGGCATAAGCTACATCAATGTCAATAGTTGGAATAAACTGAAATTGTATTTCCTGAAAGTCATTAAAATCAAACTGCTGTTGAATTCGCCTTTTTAAATCCAGGGCCCATTGATCTACCACAGGGAATTGCAAGAACCCTTTTTTATAAGCCATACTTTCATACACCGGAAAGCGGCCGTGTTCATCCTTTTTATATGGGAGGTATTCCTCATACCGGCTTACCAGGAAAAAGGTAGCAGCAAAAAGATCAAAAGGATAATCCAGGTCTTTACCATAGACTTTAAACGGACACTGCAGACCCTTATACTCGACAAAGTCAACATCCTTATCCTTAACGCCCATCTCAAACAATAATCCATGAGGTGCTATATGGATTTCGTTATCTGTAATCTTATTAGCAGAATAATTAATCCGGGGATGCGATGAAAGATAAAATGTCTCGGCATTGGATGTAAAGGATACCTCTAAACCCATGAACTCCTTAAATACCAAAGAGAACACATATTTCATACGGACAGTAATCTGTTCAGAAAAAACGATAACCATAACCAGTTCTTTTTCCAGAATAACAGACACTATTTATAATAGCCCCTGGTCTGCAAAGCTAAAATAATTTTCATTACCAAAAATAATATGGTCCAGGACAGGCAAGTCGAGCATTTTTCCAGCCTCCACAAGCTTTTTGGTAAGATTCCTGTCTGCAGCACTGGCCATAAGGTTTCCAGAGGGATGATTGTGCAGGAGTATAACAGCAGATGCATGATACTCCAAAGCTACGGAAAAAATAACTTTGGGATCAGCAACAGTCCCTGCAAAGCCACCCTGGCTAACACAATACTTACGGATAATACGGTTGGCCCGATTGAGCAAAACCATCCAAAACTCTTCATGATTCAGATCCAATAAGTATTCAGACATGATTTCAAAAATGTCTGCACTCCCTGTAATCTTAACTTTTTTAGCTGTTTCAGCACTCCTCCTTCGCTTTCCAAGCTCCAGCGCTGCCACGATGCTTATGGCTTTTGCCTGTCCAATACCCTTAAATTTCATCAATGCAGGAACACTCAATTTCGATAATTCAATTAAATCATTGTTTATTGCATTTAATATTTCTTTGGATAAAGCCACAGCACTTTTATTTGCATTGCCCGAACCGATTAAAATAGCAATAAGCTCAGCATCTGATAATGCTTTTTTTCCATGGTTGAGCATTCTTTCCCTGGGCCGGTCGCCTTCGGCCCACTGCCGGATGCTTACGACAGTTTGATAATTTTCCTTTTGCATAGGTCATTTTGTTTACTTCCGTAGTATAAAGTTAACAAAATTTTACACACAAAAAACCCCGTTACTAATGTAACAGGGTTGCATCGTATCAATAAAATATTTTTTACAGACTATTGATTTGCCGCATCAAACTACTCTTGAGGTTCGAGGCCTTCTTTTTATGAATGATATGACGAGCTGCATTCTTATCAATAATTTTCATAAGCCCGGGTAATTTTTTTTCAGCTTCAGTTTTATCTTCAATTTCTCTGAAACGGTTAATCGCATTGCGCATGGTTTTAGCATAATACCTTCTATGTATACGTTTTTTTTCGTTAGAACGAATGCGTTTTAGTGCTGATTGATGATTTGCCATATCTCTATTTATTTAATTCTTTGCTAAAATTGGAGTGCAAAATTACACTTATTTTCTTTTCTTGCAAACTAAATCATGAAAATTGTTTAAAAGCATATCAATTTTGTTTTTTATATTCCGGATATCACAATACAAACCCTCATAGCCAACAGCTCTCCGATACCATTAGAGGAACTCTATGTAACACACAAAAGAAGCATCAAAAAATACCGCCTCAACCCAAAAGAGCCAAGGCGGTATAACATGCTATTTGCGAATGGATGATTTTACTTTCTAATAATCATCTTACGCACTATTCGTTGACCATCAAAGGTGACATGGTAGTAATAAATACCGGCAGCGAAATTATCAATTTCCAGGTCTATCCTGTGCTGTCCCGTACTTACGTTCATATCTTCAGTATAAAGTTCTCTTCCAAACATATCAACAACTGTAAACTGAGCATGTCCACCATATGGCACTTCAAAGTCGATACTGGTCTCATTATGGGCAGGATTTGGCACATTCTGATGCAACACAAATCCATCGATCTCGTCAGACTCAATACCAGTATTGTCTTTCCCTTCCCAGCTCTCACAGAACTCATCATT
>JBNJHE010000143.1:0-4722 GCA_051748205.1 Bacteroidota bacterium
GTCTAAATTTTATTAAATAGGTACGATGGAGCTCGCCATGACACATCATCTTTTTACTATACACTTTTCATTTTATTTAATCATGCGTGTGTGTGTTAAAGTTTTTGTCATGGCTCGGTTCTTTTGTTTTTTTTTGTGAATAATGTAGCTTAGACCTAATAATGATGACTTTTTTGCATGTATATTTGTGCTATGAATTTGAATAAGGCCTTTTTGTATTTTGTCGCAGCTCTGCTGAATCTGGCAACACTGCAGGCTGGTGATACAATCAAAAATCCATTGTATATTGCTGTCAAGCCTCAGTATGGTTTTATCATTCCGCATTCGGTAAGTATCAGAGATATTTCTACTACCAACCCATACGGACTTGAAGTAGAAACGGGCTGGCATTTGGTTCAGCAACGAAGTTGGAATAAGTTTAACACTTATTCACGAGCTGGCTTTTCACTGAATTATTCGAATTTTGATAATCCTGATGTATTAGGCTCTTCATGGAATCTGCTGGCTTTTGCCGAACCGTATATTTTTCATAAAAGACAAATCCGAATGTCCTTGCGTATGGGTGCTGGAATTAGTTATATCACAAATGTTTATCATGAAAACAATAATCCTGATAATCTGTTTTTTAGCAGCCCGTTGAGCTTTATGGTGAATGCTGATCTGAATATCTTAAAATATATTGATAAACAGTGGTTTGTAAGTGCCTATTTTAAATACAATCATATTTCGAACGGGGGAATATCAAAGCCCAACAAAGGCATGAATTATCCTACTTATGGACTGGGCGTTGGATATTCATTTGAACCAGTAGCGTTTAAAGATTGGGAAAAGAAAACACTAACATCAGCCGAGAAAAAAGTTCAATACAGCTTACATGCTTTTGCTACGTTAACAGAGGTAGATGATCAGGACTTTGAGGGGAGGAAACCAGCTTTTGGTGTTTTGCTTTCTTCCCGCAAACGGGTATCGGTTATTCATGCTTTTACTTTGGGGCTGGAGGGGTTGGTAGATTATAAAGTTAAAGAACTGATGAATGACGAACCTGAACCCAGAGACCATCACCAGTTTTCCATGTTGGTTGGTCATGATTTTGTGGTTGGAGACTTTGTTTTTTCACAGTATTGGGGGACTTATATCTACGCTCCTTATTATCTCGATCGAGCATTTTTTCAGCGGTATAGTTTGACATACCGTATTTTGCCTCAACTTCATGCCGGCGTTACATTGAAAGCACATGCACAGGTTGCTGAAAATTTCAATGTGCTGGTGTCCTATGATTTACGGAAGTGATTGTTTCGTAGTGCTGATTTGCTGTCCGAGATTTATCCGGATATGAACTTGTTGGGAGTGATCCAAAGTGTTGTTAATCAGGTGAAGTCTGTATTCAAAACGTCCTTCAATATTTTGGTGTTTGAAGAAGTCAAAATAGAAATCCATACGGCTGTAATTCCTGGCCTCGTAAAGCGGAGCGCCATAAATAATTTCCTGTCCGGCATTATGAAAATAATGGGCTTTCAGGCCCAGCCAGTCTTTGCGAACTTCTATCACTGATGATAAACCACTCTTTAGCTTGAAGTCATAAACACCACGAAGCTGATCAGCCTTTACCGTTGGTCCTATGCTAAGGTAAAATGTGTCAAGGTAGGACTTTGATGGATTAAGGTGTATGCCCAGGCGGGCAATTAAGCCTCCATTATCCCGGATATTTTCTGATGCTGGCTGTAAGCTTTTGGCTTGATGCACCATCAGAAAATGATGTTCCAGGAAAAAACGACGCCATAAAATATGTCCGGAACCGCCATACATAAACTCCTCCCTTTGTTGGATGGCTTGTTTCTGCAACCAGTCAACCCATATTGTCTGATGGAAATGTTTGTTGTAAGTTTTGGCATAAAGCCCTTGCATGGTGGGGTGGTAGTAGCCAAAGCGATCCTGTAATAGTATGTTGGGGTAATCCTGATGGACATGACGGGGGAATGATCCGATAATAAATTCCATCGGTTGACGCTTGTAATGATAGTATAAGATTGGACGGAGTGGGTGCGTATCTATGTTGTCCCCATACTCATACAAATAGCTCAGGCCTGCACTTATCTGGTGAATGCTGTCGATATCAGCCCGTAACAAGCCGTTTATTCTTGATCCTAAAATGGTTTCTCCATCCTGAAAATCATTAAAGTATTCTCTGTTGTCGGCGATATTCCAAAGGTCGGCATTCCAGGAATATTCCTGAGCCTTCAGCGAAATCATACAAAAAAAACAGCCTGTAAGGATTAACGGGATGAAGCTTTTGGGGTGGATGTCCGCTGCTATTTTCATGCTGGCTGCTATTGCTTTTGGTATAATTGTTATACTTTTCCTGTCTTCATTAAAACTTTCATTTTTTCTATCTGCCCGGGAGTTCCCATCACAAAGAGTTTGGCATTCGGGACCAGCTTTGTTTCCGGGGCTGGATTGATAAAATATTTTCCATCAGGGGTTTTAAAGCCTACAATATTGGCGCCCGAGAGTGAACGAATATTCAGGTCGCCTATGGTAGCTGAAGCAATTTCTTTTGGGAGGCTCGAGCACATTAGCTCTTCCAGGTTTGTTTCATGATCTCCTTTAAGACTAATATGTTGTAGAAACTCTACCAGGTCAGGTTTTGTTACCAGTGAAGCCATATGAGAGCCACCCACACGTTCGGGCATAATCACTTTGTTTACACCAGCCATTTCCAGTTTCTTTTCTGTGCTTTCTGTTGAGGCCCGGCTGACAATAAAAATGTCAGGATTTAAAGAGCGGGCGGTCAACACCACAAACAAATTTGCTGCATCAGAGGGTAGCGTCGTGACAACCGCTGAGGCCTCTTTTATCCCTACTGCCAGCATGGTTTCATCTTTGGTCGCATCGCCTTCATAAAAATTGATGTTTTTGTTGCTGTGATCTAAAATTAATTCATGATCACGTTCCACAACAATAAAGTCTTTATGTATCTCAATGAGATCCTCAGCGGTTTGGCGTCCATTGCGCCCATAGCCTATTAGAATAATGTGTTTTTTCATTTTTTTTAGCGCAGATTTTTTTCGATAATTCCGTAAAATGAGGTTTATTTCGCCTTCCAGAAAATATGTTGTAATAACAGATACGGCATAAGCAAAAGCCACCCAGCTGATTATAATAAGGAATATTGTAAAGATACGGCCGGTGAAAGATAGTTCGAAAGCTTCTTTATAGCCTACTGTTGAAACGGTGATAACCGTCATATACAAAGAGTCTATAATCGACTGCTGTTCGATGATGGCATAAGCTATCGTGCCGATAATGGTGATGATCAGCATGATAAGAAATGCGATCCGTAATTTTACCAGCCGCTTTGATGTTAATTCGCTTAATATGCTCATGACAGGCTACGAAAATACGATTTATGTATCCATTGGTCAAACATTTTTTGTGGTTTCTTATAGTTTTGACAATAAATGATGTCCAATATGACACTGAAGACACTGTTTGGGCTGACAGTAGTTTTCCCGCATCTGTATCAGGGCCTGGGAATGTAGAGCATGCTTGCAGGGAAATCCGCGGGCAATGTATTTTTTGGTGATGTGATTTTTCTCAGGAGGGATTTGCATAAGCCAATCCAGGGCTTTATCTTGATAAACAGACTGGTTGTGGTATTTTCCGTAAACAAACAAAAATGGAATTACTGCATTGATTAATATCAGATGTACAGCAGTTTCGCCCAGTTTTTTCGGACCCACATTCGTTGTTTGCGGCTTCTCAAAGCGGTAGTGGTTTATCCAAAAGTCTGATGCATTTACATTATAAAGCTTTTGGATTTCCTCTACCGTAGATGCCTCTAAAACAGGGCGTAACAAATGAGGCGATTTTCTTATAAAACTCGCTAGTTGGGCTATGCGGATGGTAGGAAAGTTCGAAGGGCGAAGACGCATAAACTTCCATATATGACCGGGTAATGACTCAAGCTGATGTTTGGCTTTGACTCCTGCAAAGGCTAGCTGTAACTTTTCATAATAGGCTGAATGTAGCTTGTTATCCAAAAAGCCGGCTTGTCCAAATAGAAAGGCTTCTGCTTGAAGCAAGGTCTGAGCTTCGCGCTGCAAAATTTTCAGAGGAACTTGTTTCCCTAATATTTCAAATGGCTCTGCATTGGTCTTAAAGCCAAAACTACGGCATAAGAGCTGGAAAAAAGATTGCTCCCAGTCGTAATGGGTTTCTTTTAAATAACCCATGATTCGGCCCGATCGAGATTCGAAACGCTCAACAGCCACGCGCTCAAGCCAGTTGTGAAGGATAATGGGCTTTACAGTATGGAGCTGCCCTTCGCAGGCGATCCATTGACGGCTGCTTAGAAATGCCTGATAACGCTCTTCCAGGTGTTTGCTGTATTTTCCTTGCAGACTGACAGTCGGTATCTTTTCGCCATTTGTGCGATAAATATCGCTGTCATTGATCATAACAACATGAAGAATGATATTGTCATAGGCCGGGTCCTGCTCATGCTTGTGCTGAAACCAATCTGAAGAATGTACGTGTATCTCTACATTGCCTGCCCAGGTCGTCGTACCTATTTTGATTTTTGCATTGGAGTAGTCGGGGCCTGCATCGCGATTGAGCATCCCGGGATCCTGCACTAAGATAAGCTCTCCGTCATCACTCGTTAACGGAGCATTGAATAATTGATTTTGCCATAAATAGCTTGCCAAAGCTTCTTTCATCTGT
>JBNJHE010000144.1:0-4681 GCA_051748205.1 Bacteroidota bacterium
ATCACACCCCCTTCTTCCTCACAACGAACCATGGATTCAGGAGTTCTTTTTTGTTGTAGAGCAAAGGAGTTTCCATATCAGCTGTTGTCACCAGCATTCCGGCTGCCTGGGCTATGGCCTGGCCGGCGGCGGTGTCCCATTCCATAGTGGGGGCAAAGCGTGGATAAAAATCGGCTTTCCCTTCGGCTACCATACATAGCTTCAATGAAGAACCGCGACTGATAACTTCGGTTTTGCCAAATTTCTGTTCGTACGTATTAATAATTTCACGTGTCTCATCATTCATGTGAGACCGGCTACCCACTACTGTAAATGGCTCGTTGATAGAAGGAGTCATCGGTAGTTTAGTGCCTTTCTCAAATAAAGACTCCAGAGAATCTGCTTTATAATCTGCATCAATACCGGTCATTTTCCATGAACCCAGCCCATTGATGCCCACATATAATTCCCGGGTAACCGGGACATAGATCACTCCGTTCATGGTTTTTTGATCTTCAATCATAGCAATGTTTACTGTAAATTCGCCATTGCGTTTGATGAATTCCTTTGTGCCATCCAACGGATCAACACACCAGAATTTATACCAATCACTGCGCTCATCGTGAGCCATTTCTTTTCCCTCTTCACTTAAAACCGGATATCCCGTCGTTTCTAAGTGTTTCATGATCGTATTGTGCGCTTTGCGGTCTGCTTTGGTTAAAGGGGAATTATCTGCCTTGTTTTCAATATCAAAATCATCTGTTTCGTAAACAGATAAAATCTCTTTCCCTGCTTCAAGTGCCGCATTTATGGCTGTTATCATTTCTTGCATTTGTCAGAATATTATGATTTTTATGTATTATAACTCATGATTATTGAACTTGTTAAAACAAACTGTAGGTTAACCCTAATCCAAAAACAGTAGCAAACATATAAATGATGGTAAGCGGTAAGCCGACTCTCATGTAATCTTTGAAATTATATCCTCCGGGGCCGTAAACCATTAAGTTTGTTTGGTAGCCTATGGGTGTTATGAAATTTGCAGCTGCCGCAAAGGAGACCAAAAGCACGAAAGGTACCGGGTTTATTCCCAGGTCGGCAGCAATTGTAATCGCAATAGGGAAAATAATTGCAACGGCAGCTTTATTTGTAATGTAAGCAGCCAAAACAGCCGTAACTCCATAAATCCCGAATAGCAAGCCATAAATCCCCAGTGGTTTTAAGACATTAATAAAAAACATGGCAATCATTTCGGCAACGCCGGATTTGATCATAGCTGTACCAATGGCTAATGCCAAAGCAATAATTACAGCCAGGTTGTAATCCAGGCTTTTAGGTAAATCTTTTGGGTTTGCTATACCTAAAAGGGTAATTGTAGAGATCAGAATGATTAATCCAATAAACAGTTTGATAACCCCCAGTGCAGCCAGTAAGATAATAAGGCCAGTACCACCCAGTAATACAGCTACTTTCCATGGAGCCAGTTTATTGAAATCACGAACTTTTGATATGGAATAGAAATCCATAGTGTCACGGGCACGTTCAGGGAAGTCATCGCCTGTTAGTAATAACAATACGTCTCCGGCCTGTAGCTTTACCGTTCCGATTTTGCCGGACATGCGTTCTCCATTACGGTGAACGGCAATAATAGCCGCATCATACTTTCCACGGAAATACGTTTCTTTGATCGTTTTTCCGATTAGCGTAGAATTATGCGATATAACAACTTCGCGGACCTCTGTATGTGCTTTTTTGGAAAACATCCCTACTTGTGTAAGTTTCAGGCCGGTGTCAGCATTTATCATGTCGACAATAGTGTCGGTGTCTCCTGCAAAAATCAGAATGTCATTTTCTTTTAATACAGTTCCCGGAGAAACAGCCGTTAACCTGTGGTTGTTCCGGTGGATCTCCACCAGGAATAATCCTTTTAAATTTCTTAGTTCAGCTTCTTCAATGGTTTTATTGGTGAGTTTGCTGCCAGGGCGTATTTGGACTTCTACCAGATATTCCCGGCGCTTGCGGCTAAAATCGGTAATCACATCTTTCCTGTTGGGTAATAAATGTTTCCCGATCAGCAACATAAATAAAATACCGATAATAATCATTGGACCGCCCACGGCAAAAAAGTCAAAAAGCTGCAGTTCTTCTAAATCGGGTACGCGCGTTTGGTCAACAACCAATCCGTTTACTATAAGGTTGGTGGATGTTCCGATGAGAGTTGCACAACCGCCCAAAATGGCAGCGTAGGAGAGGGGAATCATTAATTTGGAAGGTGCAATGCTATGGCGTTTGCTCCAGGTATGCACATAAGGCATCAGAATTGCAACTAATGGTGTATTGTTTAAAAATGCCGAAAATGAGGAAACAAGCAGCATCATCCGCCATAAAAAGCCATTGTATGTTTGGGCCTCTTTGAAAATCCGGTTGAAAAAATTTTCCAGAACTCCAGTCTTGCGGATAGTATCTCCGAGTAAAAGGAGAAGCAATATGACAGCAATTTGTTCATTGGCGAAGCCGCTAAGCATTTCTTTCGGCGTTAATACGCCAAAAGCTCCAAGAAAAACTACGGCAATTACAAATGTAAATGATGGCCCTATCCACTCGCGATAAAGCGAAAACAGGATAAATAATATTGCAATTAGTACGAGTATGCTGTCAATATACTGCATATAGATTTTTCTGCGTTAACAGGTGCATAAAATTACTTTTTTTTTGAGATTGGACAAAGAAAGATGTAAATTTGTATCTCTTTTATAACAATCTTTTAAATTATGCCTATGGATCCTGTTAAACGAAATATTTATGTGTATAAAAAAATTCTTCAGCGCGAAGATAAAGAGTCTTTACTTCAGCAACAAGCTCGTGCAATTTGGTTAACCGGCCTTTCGGGTTCCGGAAAATCAACCATAGCTGCGTCAATGGAAAGGGCGCTTTCCAAAAGGAATTTTCTTACTCAGGTTTTGGATGGAGATAATATTCGTGCGGGAATAAATAATAATCTTGGCTTTTCGGACGAAGACCGAACGGAAAATATCCGTCGCATTGCCGAAATAAATAAGTTGTTTGTAAACTGCGGGATTATTACAATTAATAGTTTTATCAGTCCTACAAAAAATATCCGTGAAATGGCCCGGAAAATTATTGGAGAGGATAACTTTATTGAAGTTTATGTGAACGCGCCAATAGAAGTATGTGAGCAGAGAGACACCAAAGGACTCTACAAAAGAGCAAGACGGGGAGAAATTCAAAATTTTACAGGTATTGATGCTCCGTTTGACCCGCCTGAAAACCCTGATATTGAGCTAAAAACTAATATTGAAAGCATAGAAGAATCCATTGAGAAAACCCTGCGCATAATCTTGCCCGAAATTACTTATGTAAGGGAAGATGAATATTAGACAACTACGGGCGACTGGCCCATGCTTTTGCATTTAATCTGTTGGATGATAAAGGAATTTAATGTTTCAGTCCATTTATCATTCGTATGCTATGGCTTGCTGTTTTCAGGAATTCACGCATATATTCATGAACGGCCTTTGGGCTTCCCGGCATACAAAAGATAATTGTATTTCCCATGGTACCTGCAAGACTCCGGCTTAATATCGCATTGGGGTTTTCCAGACCGTAGCGCCAGCGGATCATTTCCGGAATGCCTGGGATTTCCTTGTCGAGCATGGGCCTTACGGTTTCTATCGTGATATCTGTTTTAGAGATTCCCGTTCCGCCTGTGGTCAGAATAAAATCATAATCCCGGGAAGATTTTAGTATCTTTGATAATTCCCCGGAATCATCCGGCAGTATGGATTTGGTTGCTTCTGCCTTCAAATTTTCCTGATCAAAGAATTCCGAAATATACTTTTCGATTACCGGTCCGCTTCTGTCATCATAAATTTGCCGGTATGCCCGGTTACTGAGCGTGATAATTAAAGTTTTAAATATTTTAGGCTTATGATGGATAATGGCTCCCGGCTGAATAGTTCCTTCCCGGATGACTTTACAAAAAACTGCTTTTTGTGGCGAAACATAGTGTCCCGGAAACTCCAGCTCTTCATGGAAGGGCTTTCCGATCTGTGTGACCATTAATAAAACATTGCCGATCTCCAAATAATCATACACCTGAAGGGTTACAGGTAAATTCTTTGTAGTAATGTTTTCGGCAAAAGCTCCATATCCGGGATGTTTAGAAGCCTGACTAATGCGAATGAAATCATTGATGTGTTTTTCATCGAGTAAACTGACTTCACGTTGCCCGGAATGCTGATGAACATCACCTTCTACTCCACCTGGAATTAACTTAATTGTGTCCACGGGCTTCTTTACGCCACGGCTGATTGCCTTATTAACAGAAACGATCGTTGGTTGATTGTTCCTCATATGCTTAAATTTTTCAAAATATTGATAATGTCATTATTATGTTTTCTTACTTTTATCCCTTACTGTCATTTGCTTCGCGTCATCTATAGTCATTTGCGCTTCGCGCGTCATTTTGCTTTACTATACTCTAAGTCATTTACTTAAGGGCTTTCTACGGTTATATTTGACAGCAACCGGACACAGAAGTATAGAAAATGACCATTAATGACTACCAATGACCATCAATGACAACAAATGACTACCAATGACTACTAATGACAATAAATATCATTGTTTTCTTTGCATTATCCAACTCGCCGCTTCGCATTTAATCATTCTCCTGTGTGCC
>JBNJHE010000145.1:0-4644 GCA_051748205.1 Bacteroidota bacterium
GAGAACGAAGAGAATGAGAGATGAGAGGTGAGTTGTGAGAGGTGAGATAGCGCAACAGCCAAACAAAGAACAAAGAACCCCGGTGAAACAGCTCCTGCCGTCGCGTTTCACGGGGCAAGCAAGGAACAAAGAACAATACACAGGCTGGATCAGACAACAAGATATGTATTTCACTTTCAGGCTAAGTGATGGTTCAGACTGGTTGATGCGTGAAGGAAATGATAAAGAGCGCTATATACACATTCATCCCGGAAAAAACAGCAGACAATCTCGCCGGATCAAATCGCGAAGTCTGGCAATATTCATGGCCATGCTGTATTATTCCAGGGGGTAAGAAAGACCTTCACGATATAGCGTTTATGAATTATATCCGTCAACAAAAGCTTCATCTACCCCCGGTAAAGGATTTTTCTGACATCTATTATTGGCTAACTTCAGATATTTCAAAATAAAAAAGCCGGAGAGTATCCGGCTTCAGCTAAATATCAAAAAGATTTTTGTTAAACCATTCCGGCAAAACCCATAAAAGCAAGAGCAAGGATTCCGGCCACAAGGAGTGCAGCAGGTACACCGCGCATAATTTTGGGTACATTCATCAGGTCGAGGTGTTCGCGGATAGAGGAGAATAAGATCATAACCAGACCAAACCCAATTGCGTTAGCAATAGCAAACACCACACTGTGCAGCAATCCAAAGCTGCTATTTCCACTGGCTTCAATAGCTACACCAAGAATAGCACAATTGGTTGTAATGAGAGGCAGAAAAATCCCCAGGGCCTGATACAAAGGAGGGCTCACCTTTTTCAATACAATTTCAACCAATTGCACCAGAGAAGCGATTACAAGGATAAAACTGATGGTTTGCAAGAACTGCAAGCTAAAGACATCTAAAATATAAGTTTGGATAAGCCAGGTGACAATGGTAGCAATGGTCATCACAAACATAACAGCTCCGCTCATTCCAATGGCGGTATCCGTTTTTGACGACACTCCCATAAAGGGGCATATTCCCAGAAACTTAGCCAGTACAATATTATTGACAAAAATGGCGGATATGACGATAATGATATATTCCATGGTTTTTCTTTTTTATCGTTATTTACTAAAAAATTTCCGGTGTAAAGCAATCAGATATCCCAGGCCGATAAAAGCACCCGGGGCGAGGACAAATGCAAGCATCAGATCGGACTGGCTAAAGGAAAAGCCAAAGATAGCGCCAGAGCCAAGAATCTCGCGTACGGCTCCCAGCAATGTCAAAGCCAAAGCAAAGCCAATTCCCATTCCCAGCCCGTCAATAACAGACGACAGGCTGTTATTTTTTGAGGCAAAACCTTCAGCACGCCCCAATACCAGGCAGTTTACCACGATCAACGGAATAAACAAGCCCAGCTCTTTATGTAAGGAGGGCAGATAGGCATTCATGGTAAGGTCAACAATGGTGACAAACGAAGCAATAATGACAATAAAGGACGGGATACGTACTTTAGCAGGGATAAGGTTTTTAATAAGCGAGACTACCAGATTAGACATAATCAATACGAAGGTAGTGGCCAGCCCCATGCCCAGGCCATTAATTGCAGATGTTGTTACCCCCAGGGCCGGACAGAGCCCCAGCAGCATCACAAATACCGGGTTTTCCTTAATTAGTCCTTTGGAAAAGTTTTGTAGTTGATTCATTTCTGACCTCCTTTTATATGTTTTTCAAAAGCATCATAGGCGCGCTGCACTGCATCGCAATAGGCCCTCGAGCTAATGGTAGCGGCTGTAATGGCATCCACATCGCCACCATCCTTTTTAACCTGTAAAGAAAAATCGGCAGGATTTTTACCATTAAAATCTTTACTCCAGTCATCTTTACCTTTTTCCATTTTATCGCCCAGGCCTGGAGTTTCTTTGTGTTCCAGGACCGAGATATTTTGTATTACCCCCTGGGGATCAAAGCCAACCATCAGCCTTATCTCGCCAGAATAGCCTTGCATACTGTATGTTTCTATTGCAACACCTACCAGCTCTCCTTCTTTTTTAGCCTTATAAAACGTCAGCTTCTTATCACTTCCATCCACAGCCACCGTTAAGGTATCCTTGCCGATCTCATTATCAAATGCGGGGAGCACATTTTTCAGTGCTTCCTTCAGCTTTTGCTCTTTATTTTTTGCTATAGGCTTTTCTGTTGCTGTATAGACGCCCCCCAAAGCTAAAGCAGCCAGGACACTCACTATGACCAGGGTGAGGAGCATATTCGTAAATGTTGATTCTTTATTTGCCATGATTTCGAGTTTTGTTTGTTAATTAAGCCGGTTGCTTTTCTCCAAATCTTTTGGGTTTTGTATATGCATTAATTAACGGCGTAAAGGCATTCATCAGCAGTATAGCAAAAGAGACACCTTCGGGATAAGGGGTAAAAACTCTGATGAGTATCGTAAGCACACCGGCGCCGAAGCCAAAGATGAGCATCCCCTTTCGTGTCATTGGTGTCGAGACATAATCTGTAGCCATAAAAAAGACGCCCAGCATCAATCCACCGGTAACCATATGGAAAAGTGGATCGGCATATTGCGTGGGATCGACCCACCACAAGATTCCGGCAAAGAGAAAAGACGACAACAGATAAGATACAGGGATATGCCAGGTAATAATCTTACGCACCAGCATATAAACACCTCCGATAATAAGCGCCAGGGCCGATATTTCACCCATAGAACCGCTCATACTGCCCAGTAACTGATTCACATAATCTGGTGTAATAGCACCGGGGCCTTGTTCCTGAAGGATACCCAGAGGCGTGGGGCCGGTAACGGTATCCAGCACCTGCTGATCCAATCCGGAAAAGGAGAAATACTGCCGTGCTTCGATGGGTTTGGGCCATGTTGTCATTGCCGCCGGAAAGGAAATCAGCATAAACACACGCCCTACCAGGGCCGGGTTAAACGGGTTCTTCCCCAGTCCGCCAAAGGACATTTTAGCCATTCCGATGGATACAATAGCGCCGGTAATCAGCATCCAGGCCGGAATACTGGAGGGCACATTAAAGCCAAGCAATATACCAGTTACCAGGGCCGATCCGTCGGTGATAGTAACCGGCCCTTTAATGAGATATTTCTGAATCAGATATTCTGTAGCCATACAGGCAATGACAGATATCAGCATCACACGCACCGCTCCCAGTCCAAACATATAAAACGAAACAGCCAGGGCCGGCACCATAGCCAGCACGACACCATACATGGCTTTTTCTACTGTCCAGTTCCCATGCACATGCGGGGAGCTTGATATAGTTAATTGATTCTTCATTATCTTTGAATTTTACTTTTGCTTTCTTTGTCTGATCATTTCGTTGGTTTGCGCTTTCCCGTAGCGGATATACTCCAGTAAAGGCCGATTAGAAGGGCAGGTGTAGTTGCAGGAGCCACACTCTATACAGTCTAAAATACCGTTAGCTTCAGCATCTTCGGGTTTATGGAGCTCACCAAACTGATGCAGCAGAAAAGGCTCCAGCCCCTGCGGACACACCTGCGTACATTTAGCACAGCGGATACATGCCCTGGGCCCGGCAAAACGAGCATCTTTTTTACTGATCACCAATACGCCGGCGGTGCCTTTTACTACAGGTACTTCCAGACTGGTAATTGCTTTTCCTGTCATAGGACCGCCCGAAACGATCTTACCAGTATCCTGTGGAAGGCCTCCAACAAAATCGATCAACTCTGACAACCTTGTCCCTATTCTGACTTTCAGGTTGGCTGTCTTTTCTAATGGTTTTCCGGTAACGGTAACAATACGTTCTATCAGCGGTTTGTTTTTTTGTACTGCTTCATAAACAGCAAAGGCAGTACCCACATTATTTACGACACAGCCCACTTCCAGCGGGAGTTTTCCTGAAGGCACCTCTCTGCCGATCAAGGCTTTGATAAGCTGTTTTTCGCCACCCTGAGGATATTTCACCTGCAGAGGTTCTACCTGTATGCCAGCAAAATCTTTCACCATGGATTGCAATTTTTCAACAGCATCCATCTTATTGTTTTCAATCCCAATGATAGCTTTATTTACACCCAGTCCTTTCATCAGGATATGCACTCCTATCAGCATCTCTTCAGGGTGTTCCAGCATCAGGCGGTGGTCATTGGTAAGATATGGTTCACATTCCACACCATTAATAATCAAATATTCCACCTTTTTCCCTTCAGGAACCATCAGCTTGACATGGGAAGGAAAGGTAGCGCCACCGAGGCCTACAATACCCTTTTCCTTCATTTTGTCAGTGATTTCGGAAGGGCTGGCTGTAATATCTCTGATCAAATCACCGGAAGTATCGATACCCTCAGCCCATTCGTCCTGCTCAGCAACGGTTATGATGACAGCCTGGCGTTTGTAGCCGGATGCATCAATCACATTATCAATTTTTTTAACTTTACCAGTGAAGGGTGAATGGACATTAGCAGAGATAAAGCCTGCAGTTTCAGCGATAAGCTGTCCGGTCTTCACTTCATCTCCTTTGCCAACCAGCACTTTGGCGGGAGCCCCCAGATGCTGAGATACAGGCACCGCAGCTTCTTTTGGTAATGCCAATTTCTCAATAGGCTGATCAGCTGACAGTTTGTTTTCTGCTGGATGTATGCCACCTAATTTAAATGTTTTCATCTGTTTA
>JBNJHE010000146.1:0-4636 GCA_051748205.1 Bacteroidota bacterium
GCCGGATTGGAATGTGGTCTGATTAAGGCGGTTTATCCAAATCTGGATGCTATATCGTTTGGGCCTACTATCCGCTATCCACACTCCCCCGATGAAAAAGTAAATATCAAGACGGTGGAAAAATTCTGGGATTTCCTGGTATATACGCTAAAACAGATGCCGAAAAAATAACCGGCAATTAAAATAATATCAAACAAAAGTCTGTAAAACCAGTCACCTGATTATGCAGGCTTTTGTTTTATCCGTGCTTTTTAGGAATATTTTTTTGGCATGCCGGAAATTATCTCTATTTTTGCACACTCAAAAATTTAAAGGACTGGAATAATGAAGAGAACATTTCAACCATCGAGAAGAAAGCGCGTAAATAAACATGGTTTCCGGGCCCGGATGAAATCAAAAGACGGCCGCAAAGTTTTGGCGCGTCGCCGTGCAAAAGGCAGAAAAAAATTATCCGTTTCAGACGAGAAGCTCGACAAGCGCTAAGCAAACGAATTAAAGATATTCCGGCAGGGAGGGTTAAACGCTTTTTGAAGCGTTTAGTCCTCCTTTTGCTGTATAAGGCTGCTTTACGTGCCGCTCGCTTTTACCATGTAAGGGAAAAAAACTATCTTCGCACTACAATAAATCAGTAACAAATGGGATTAATAAGACTAGCGCTGTTTCTTTTATTGATTTACCTGCTGGCAAAGCTTTTCACGAGATATTTGCTTCCCTATATCCTGAAAAGGTTTATCCGAAAAACAGAGGAAAAATACAAACGCCAACAACGAGATTACCAGGACCAGACTAAAAAAGAAGGTGACATCCGAATCAATTACAAAAACAAAAATCATCAGCATAAAAAAACCGACGACTTAGGTGAATATGTTGATTACGAAGAAGTTGACGATAAAAAAACGAAAAAGAACAATTAAAATACAGGCCCATGAAAATGTTATCCGGTAAGCAATGGCTACCTTATCCAGCAGCTATCATTATCTTTCTTGTGATTACGCTTGTTTATATGAGTCCGGTTTTATCCGGAAAAAAAATTAAGCAGGGAGACATCAGCCAATGGAAAGGCATGTCTAAAGAGATTCGCGATTTCAGACAAGAAACCGGTGAGGAACCCTTGTGGACAAACTCCATGTTCGGCGGTATGCCGGCATACCAGATTTCAGTAAAATACACCAATAACCTCATCAAGGATATTGACCGGATTTTACGTTTAGGTCTGCCCCGCCCCGCTGATTATGTCTTTTTAACCATGCTGGGCTTTTTTATTCTGTTGCTGGCTTTTCGTGTAAACCCATGGCTAAGCATCGTTGGGGCTATTGCCTTTGCTTTTTCTTCCTATTTCTTCATTATCCTTGAAGCTGGTCACAACTCCAAAGCGCACGCCATCGCTTACATGGCTCCCGTAATTGCGGGGGTTTATCTAACATATCGAGGTAAATTTATTTTAGGCTCCGCGCTAACATTGCTGTTTGTAGCGCTGGAAGTTTCCACAAACCACCTTCAAATTACCTATTACCTGATTATCATACTTTTAGCCCTGGGCATAGCCGAACTCATTCATCACATCAGGCATAACGAATTCCCGAAATTTTTAAAGGCCACCGGGTTATTGCTGGCAGCCGGGTTGCTGGCTGTGGGCCCTAATATTACAAACATCCTTCTAACCAATGAATACAGTCCATACACCATCAGAGGCGAGTCTGAGCTAACGGAAAACCAGGATAACAAAACATCAGGACTTGATAAGGATTACGCTACACAATGGAGCTATGGCATACAAGAGACAGTTTCACTGATGATACCCAATGTAAAAGGCGGTGGAACAGGTATGATTGGCAACAAGGTAGATGACCTTTCGGGCGTAGACCAGCAGTGGCGACAGGCTATACAGCAACAAAACGCATATTGGGGTAACCAACCTTTTACCTCCGGACCGGTATATGTTGGCGCAGTGATCTTCTTTTTGTTTATTCTCGGGCTTTTTATTGTCAGAAACCATTTGAAATGGGCGCTGCTGGCTGTAACAATACTCTCTGTAATGCTGGCCTGGGGGCAAAACATGATGTGGTTTACAGACTTTTTCCTGGAATATGTCCCCGGCTATAATAAATTCCGAACTGTTTCCATGACATTGGTCATTGCTGAGCTGGCCATTCCGGCTTTAGCCATGATGACATTATATCAACTGTATCGCGACAGGGAAAAGCTGAAAAGAAAACAAAAGCAGTTTTTTATTGCATTGGGATTGACTGCCGGACTGGCGCTGATCTTTTACATCACGCCAACCACATTCTTTGATTTTTTCAGCAGCCAGGAAGTAACCGCTTTTGATGACCAAAAAGCCAATCAACCGCAATATGCCGATCAAATTGCGGTATTTACTGAGCAACTTAAGCAAGTCAGAATAGAAATATTCAGAGCCGACACACTCAGAAGCATTTTCTTTATCCTGATTACGGGAGGTTTGCTTTTCCTATACAGCCGGAAGATGCTGAAAAGCGGTGGCCTTATTGCCGCTATCGGCTTTTTGGTATTGATAGACATGTGGCCGGTTAACAAAAGATATTTAAACAACGACCACTTTGTAAGCAAAAGCCGTGTGGAAAGACCATTCCAGGCTTCCGGGGCTGATAAGCAAATCCTGGCTGATGACGACCCGAATTTCAGGGTTTATAACATAGCGGTGAATACTTTTAACGATGCCAGCACGTCCTATTTCCATAAATCCATAGGTGGATATCACGGAGCAAAATTGCGTCGTTATCAGGAACTCATTGATTATTACATCAAAGACAACAACATGCCGGTGTTAAACATGTTAAACACCAAATACTTTATTGTGCAGGGTGAAAACGGCCAGCCACAGGCACAGCAAAATCCTGATGCGCTGGGTAATGCCTGGTTTGTAGAAAACTACCAAATGGTTGAAAATGCCAATGAGGAGATTGAAGCTTTGAGCAGTTTTAATCCTGAGCAAACCGCTATCGTAGATAAACAATTCAGCGATGCACTGCAAGGCTTCACTGCACCTGAAAACGCTTCCGGATCAATAGAGCTTGTTGATTATCAGCCGAACCATCTGAGATACGAAAGTCAAAGCCCACAGGAACAACTCGCTGTTTTCTCAGAAATTTATTATCCGAAAGGCTGGAATGCATACATTGACGGAGAGCCGGCAGAGCATTTCAGAGTAAATTATGTGCTTCGCGCGATGGTTATCCCGGAAGGCGATCATACGATTGAGTTTAAGTTTGAGCCTACTAGCTACTATACCGGCGAAACTATTGCCCTGATTACCTCTATCCTTATCATCCTGATTGTTTTGGGAGGATTGGGATACGAAGTAAAGCGAAACTATTTAGAGAACGAAGAGCAGGCATGAAGCGGGTATTGATCATCACTTATTACTGGCCGCCAAGCGGTGGCGCAGGCGTGCAGCGATGGCTGAAGTTCGTGAAATACCTGCGTAAATTTGGCTGGGAGCCGGTGGTTTACACCCCCGAAAACCCTGAGGCACCTGCCAATGACGACAGCCTTGCTGATGATATCCCGGAAGGTGTGGAAGTTTTGAAAACAAAAATCTGGGAACCCTACCGATGGTATAAAAAACTCACCGGACAAAAACCTGACGAAAAGGTCAACGCCGGTTTTCTGAGCGAGAAGGAAAAACCCGGGCTGGCAGAGAAAGTATCTGTCTGGATACGGGGAAATCTGTTTATCCCTGATGCCCGGAAATTCTGGATAAAACCCTCCATAAAATTCCTGAAAAGCTACCTGAAGAATCATCCCGTAGATGCGGTTGTTTCTACAGGCCCGCCCCACAGCATGCATCTAATCGCTATGGCGGTGAAGCAAAAAACCGGGGTGCGATGGGTAGCCGATTTCCGTGACCCCTGGACACAGATAGATTTTTATCATCAGTTACAACTCTCGAAATGGGCCGACAAAAAGCATCACCAGCTTGAGAAAGAGGTGTTGACATCCGCTGACAGAGTGGTTACAGTAAGTCCAACCTGCGCACGTGATCTGGAAAAGATATCCGGGAAAAAAGTCGATGTCATTACCAATGGCTTTGATCCGGATGATTTTACGCATCTGAAAAACACCAAAAGCGATCGCTTTGAAGTACTACACATTGGCGCTATTAATAAAGACCGCAATGCTGAAAATCTGTGGAAAGCTTTAGCAGAACTTTGCCAGGAAAAGGCAGATTTTAACCAAAAACTACTTATCAAACTTATTGGCAAAACCGACTTCTCCGCTCGTAACAGCATCAAAGAAAACAAGCTGGAGAATCATGTGGAAATCCTCCCTTACCTGCCACACAAAAAAGCCATAAGCCACTCGCAAACAGCATCTTTATTATTGCTGCCGCTAAACAACACGCCAACCGTAAAAGGCATCATAACAGGAAAGCTTTTCGAGTACCTGGCGATGCAAAAACCCATATTATGTATTGGACCAACCGATGGCGACAGTGCAAAAATTATCAACGAAACCCAAACCGGAGAAACTTTCAACTTTGAAAACAAAGAAGGCATCAAGCAATATATTCTCAACACCTTCGAAAAAAAATCAAATTTTTCTGAATCCATCAACACCGCACCCTACAACCGAAAGGAGCTTACTAAGGAGATGG
>JBNJHE010000147.1:0-4614 GCA_051748205.1 Bacteroidota bacterium
CAGAGTACAAGGCATTGACGCAAGCTGTTTTTCCAACCAACAAGCGTCGCGTGCTTCACATACAGCATGATAATGCTGTACAGTCGGCAATTCGCTTAGGCCTTCGCCTGCAGAACAGGACTCACCCCGATTTTATGGAGCTTAAAATTCTCAATACTATTCTGGGGGGGTATTTTGGCTCAAGGTTGATGAAAAATCTGCGCGAAGATAAAGGCTTAACCTATGGCGTGGGCTCTGCCATTGGAAGTGCTCGTCAGTCGGGATTGTGGATTATTGCGACGGAAGTAGGAGCGGAGTATACACAAAAAGCACTGTCTGAAATATATAAGGAAATTAATAACCTGAAAACAACCCTGGTATCAGATCAGGAGTTGCAATTGATACAGCATTATCTGCCAGGTAAAATTTTGCGGGCATTAGAGAAAGACTTTGATAAACTGGATTCTTTTATGGAGTTGTCCGATCACCAGTTACCGGAAGATTATTATTCGTCCTTTTTGAAGGCCATTAACAACATAACGGCAGATCGCATCAAAGAATTAGCTAATCAGTATCTTATGTTTGATGATATTTCTGAAGTTGTTGTTGGTAAAACATAAACATTAACATGAGTTATTTATGGAGATTGACATATTTAATTTTACTGTTCACCGGACTTCTTCCGGGTGCAGTAATGGCTGTCAATATTCCTGAAGGAGGGCATACGGTTGTGTTAGCAGGAGATACCCTGCCGGCACCTCAGATGAAATGTGTTCATGTAGCGGATTCACATCAGATTGATCTTAACTGGCTGGCAGTGCCCGATCCGGCTGCATCATTTTATGCCTATGTGATCTATCATAGCTCTTCTGCTGCCGGCCCTTTTAATGTGGTGGATACAGTATGGGACCGGGCGGTTAATGGATACAGTCATCAAAACGCTACAGTCAACCCTGGCGATTTTTATATCATTAGTACAATTTCGGAAATCCAGACACAAACGTATTATGAGGTGCAGGGAGATACTATGCGTTCGATTTTGCTTAATGTTGTCAGTCCGGGAATAAATAGCGGCCTGGCACAGCTTAACTGGAATAGTCTGTTTTATAATCATCCTGGTGCAGCAGCTGCAAAATATATGATCTTTAAAAAAATTGATACGGGCTCATGGCAGCTCATCGACTCTACTACTCAGCTCTTTTATCAGGACACCATCAAGACGTGTCATGGCGATATGCTTTATAAAATCCATTATCAGGATACTTCGCTTTGTCTTTCTTCTTCCAACCTTGACGGAGGAACTTTTGAGGATAAGACACCACCCCTAACCCCTGAAATAGACAGCGTTTCGGTTGCTGCCGACGGTATCCATATTGACTGGGGAAAGGTTTCTACATCAGATACCTGGGGGTATATCATATATCAAAAAGTGAATGCCTTATGGACGCCATTGGATACTGTTTATGGTCAGGGGAATACGCATTTTCTCGATTCGCTTTCCGATGGCTGTGCTACGGTTAATCAATACAATGTCCTTTCGTTTGATTCGTGTTGGAATACCAGCCCTTCAGGTCAGGATCATCAGAATATTGTGCTGCAGGCCGATCATCGCCTGTGCCAAAATGAAGTGGAGCTGAGTTGGAATCCGTATATCAATATGCGGGATAGTTTGCAAGGATATCAGATTTACAGAAGCATTCAGGGAGGAGCGTTTACACATATTGCGACAAACCCGCCCGGCCAAACTGTTTTTTCTGACACAAACTTAGCGGACAGCAGCCATTATTGTTATTTTATCCGTGCAGTGAACCATGATAAGAGCAGAAGTTCTTCTACCTGCAAGGTTTGTTTTAAGCATCAGATGCCTGATCCGCCTCACTTTGGTTATCTTTCTGCTGCTTCGGTAGATCGAAACAGTCAAATTCTGAATATCCGGGGTATAGTGGACACAAGCCGAACTATAGGGGGAATTTATTTGTACCGGTCGTTGCAGCCAAATACAGGCTATCAGCTGATCGACCAGATCCCTTATCAAAATACTGCCTCGTTGACCTATGAAGACCCAACGGCCGATGTTGATGCGGATGTTTATTATTATCAGCTGGCGTTAACTGATAGTTGTGGAAATGAATCTGTTATATCCAATGTGGTTCATAATATCCTTTTGGAAGGCGAGAGCATCGAATTTATGAAAAACCGCTTAAGTTGGAATGCCTATGAAGCGTGGCTCGGGTTGCCGACAACCTATACCTTAAAGCGGCGGATTCATCCCGAAGCTATCTATAAAGAGGTGGTTGCGAATGTTTTTTACGGAGGTGGAACTGTTGATGATGAGGTCTCTTCATCCTTTGCCTCTATAGGTGATTATTCATACTATGTAAAAGCCAGCGAAAACACCGGAAATAGCTATGGTATAAGAGATTCCAGCTTGTCCAATACGGTGTTGATTCGTCAGGAAAGCAGGATTTATATCCCCAATGCATTTACTCCGGATGGGAGAAATCCCGTCTTTAAACCCGTGAATGTCTACCTTGATATCCAGAACTACCGGTTTCGTATTCTAAACCGTTATGGTCAGGAAATCTTTTTGAGTAAAGATCCGCAAAAAGGATGGGATGGTCGTTACAATGGTAGCCCCGCACCATCGGGTACATATGTCTATTTTATGGAGTTTCAACTCAAAAATGGACAGTTATTGCAAAAAAGAGGAACTGTCATGCTGATTCGTTAAAAGCCCGGGACTGGTTAATAGTCTCGAGTCTTCAACATTTTGGCAAAATCTCTTAGGTTGTTCTTGTTTTCTTCCGGCATATCAATAGCTTCCAGGTTTTGATTGGCCAGATGAAAATGTCTGTTCATTTCCTCTTTTGCAAATTCATCAACCTTAAGCTGTATGTATATTTTTTTGACAAGTCTAACTTTGTTTTCAGGATCATCATGCGACATGTAGGTTTGTTCCAGTGTTTCCTTTGTGTTTTTACCGGCCATTTCCATCGCCTTTAAATAAAGGTATGTTTTTTTATTTGTGACGATATCATTACCGATTTTTTTCCCAACCAGGTCTTCATCACCGAAAGCATCCAGATAGTCATCCTGCAACTGAAAAGCAATGCCCAGAGCTTCCCCAAACTGATAAATTCTTTCCTGGTCTTGCTCGGGAGCATTGGCAATAACGGCACCTATTTTGAGGCTGCCGGCGATCAGGATGGCTGTTTTCATTCGAATCATCCGGATGTAATCGGAAATACTCACCTGGCTACTGGTTTCAAAGTCCATGTCATACTGTTGTCCTTCACATACACCGCGGGCAATTTGGTTAAAAATGGCCAGGACTTTTTTAAAGTGGGGTGTATTTGTTTTGACAATTTGTTCATAAGCATGGACAAACATGGTGTCTCCGGCCAGGATAGCTGTGTTGGTTCCCCATTGCTTATATACGCTGGGCTTGCCACGGCGCATGGGTGATTTATCCATGATGTCGTCGTGCAGTAGTGTGAAATTATGGAAGATTTCCATTCCAATAGCAGCAGGCAAGGCTTTGCTTAAGGAACCATTAAATAAATCGCAGCCCATAAGAGTAATGACAGGCCGCAGGCGCTTTCCTTTGGAATTGATGGTATAGCGTATCGGATCATACAAGTTTGTAGGCTCTTGCGGGATGGCCAGGTCTGCGATAGCCTGGTCAATTTTTTCTGAATATCTTTCTAACACATTCATGATGGTGCTGTTTATAACTGCTCGGCTAAATTTTGTAAATATAAGCCATAGCCACTTTTTATTAGTGGTTCGGACAGTTGTAATAGTTGTTTCTTGTCTATAAAATTCATTCGATAGGCTATTTCTTCGATACAGCCAATCTTTAATCCCTGACGTTCTTCAATGACTCTGACAAATTCACCGGCATTTTGCAAGGAGCTAAAGGTGCCGGTATCCAGCCAGGCAGTTCCACGGTTCATAATGCCTACTTTTAATTTATCCTGCTCCAAATAATATTTGTTGACATCTGTGATCTCATACTCTCCCCGGGCACTGGGTTTGAGTTTTTTGGCTATCTCTACAACCGAGTTATCATAGAAGTACAAGCCCGGTACGGCATAGTTCGACCGCGGTATTTCAGGTTTTTCTTCAATGGAGATGGCTTTCATCTGATCATTAAACTCCACAACTCCGTAGCGGGAAGGATTTTGGACGTGATAAGCAAAGATAACTCCGCCTTCGGGATCTTTATTTTGCTGAAGCGTTTGACTTAGCCCGTTGCCATAAAAAATATTATCACCCAATACCAGGGCAACAGAATCATTGCCGATAAAATCTTCTCCCAGGACAAAAGCTTGTGCCAACCCATTAGGGACTTTTTGCTCCTTATACTCAAACCGGCACCCCAACTGTGAGCCGTCGCCCAGCAGCTTTTCAAAATTGGGCAGGTCATGGGGTGTCGAGATGATCAGGATTTCACTGATGCCGGTCATCATTAATATTGACAGAGGATAATAAATCATAGGCTTATCATAAACCGGCATTAGCTGTTTACTCAGAGCTTGTGTTAAGGGGCTTAAACGAGTGCCGGAGCCTCCGGCCAGAATAATTCCTTTCATATTTTTTATTTTTGTTCGGTGTTCGGTGTTCCTTGCTTGC
>JBNJHE010000148.1:0-4582 GCA_051748205.1 Bacteroidota bacterium
TTCTTTGTTGCTATGCCCCAGGGGTTTTCAAAGTCTTTGCCAATTAATATCAAGCCTCCGCGTGGTCCTCGTAAGGTTTTGTGTGTTGTGGTTGTAACGATATGACAATGCTGCAGGGGATCATTCAGTAGTCCACGGGCAATTAAACCGGCAGGATGAGCAATATCTGCTAATAACAAGGCATCAATTTCATCTGCAATTTTACGCATCCGCTCATAATCCCAGTCACGGGAATAAGCCGAAGCTCCTGCTATGATGAGTTTGGGCTTTTCTTTGCGCGCTATTACTTCCATTTCGTCATAGTCTATCAATCCGTCCTCTTCTTTAACATGATATGCAACAGGATTGTAGAGCTTACCAGAAAGGTTTACTGGCGAACCATGGGATAAATGGCCGCCGTGAGCCAGATCCAGGCCCATAAATGTATCCCCCGGCTTTAATACAGCAAACATTACGGCTGCATTAGCCTGGGCTCCGGAGTGAGGCTGAACATTGGCGAATTCTGCATTGAAAAGCTCTTTGGCTCTTTCAATGGCTAATTCTTCGCTTTGATCGACAATCTGACAGCCGCCATAATAGCGTTTGCCGGGATAGCCTTCGGCATATTTGTTGGTCATCACAGAACCCATGGCTTCCATTACCTGTTCGCTGACAAAATTTTCAGAAGCAATTAACTCAATGCCATTCATCTGACGCTCTTTCTCTTGTCTTATCAGATCGAATAATACTTCGTCTCGTTTCATATTTAGCTTGTTTTCAGTGTTTGTATTTCATTTTAACATAACAAAGGTAATATTTTTATTTGTTTTCATATTTTATATTTCGTTTCGATTTACTTTTATTGCGGTATTTTGTTATCACTATCACTTCAGGAGTAGATTTGAATGGTTAACTTTGCAAAGACTAAATTTTTTTTATGATATCATTTCAAAAACACCAACTGCAAAACGGACTGAGGGTGCTGTTGCATCAGGACACCTCTACTGATATTGCTGCGGTTAATCTCATGTATAATGTAGGTTCCCGCGATGAAAACAAGGATGTGACCGGCCTTGCTCATTTGTTTGAACACCTTATGTTTGAAGGCTCTGAGCATGTTCCGGAATATGACAGGGAGCTCGAATGGGCGGGCGGAGAAAACAACGCCTTTACAAATAATGATGTGACAAATTACTACCAGACTTTGCCGGCTTTAAACCTTGATACTGCTTTGTGGCTTGAGGCAGACAGAATGCAGTTTTTGAATCTGACACAGAAAAAGCTCGACATACAAAAAAGCGTTGTAATAGAAGAGTTTAAAGAGCGATATCTGAATCAACCTTATGGCGATGTTATGGCTTTGGTAAGGTCATTAAGCTACAAAGTGCATCCATACCAATGGTCAACAATAGGGAAAAAGATCGATCATATTAGTCAGGTAGACCTAACGATAGCGCTTAATTTTTACCGTCGCTTTTATGCTCCGGATAATGCTGTTCTTGCTATTGCTTCACCATTAGAGCCCAAAGCTGTGTTGGATAGCGTTGACAAATGGTTTGGAGATATTCCGGCCGCAGCTCAGCATTATGAGCGGAATTTGCCTCAGGAGCCACCTCAGAAAGAAGCCCGGTTTATGGAGGTTACCCGGGATGTGCCTTCTTCTATGTTTGTGCGCACATACCCTATGGCAGCGCGCCTGCATGCGGCTTATTACATTCACGATTTGATCTCTGATGTGCTCTCGGATGGGGAATCATCAAGGTTTAAAACCGCTCTTGTCAAACAGCAGGAAATTTTCTCTCAGGTGGATGCCTACATCTCCGGCGATATCGATCCTGGCCTGTTTGTTATTGCAGGGAAGCTTAACGATCATGTTTCCCTGGAGGATGCCCGGATTGCTGTGGATAACGAATTAGATAAGCTTGTTGTCAATGGAATTGAGGAAAAGGAACTTCAAAAAGCAAAGAACAAGGCGCTGATGCGTTTGGAAGAAGAAAAATCCGGTGTGCTCGAAAAAGCTATGAACCTGGCCTACTTTGAAATCTTAGGGGATATTGACTTGCTGGAAAAGCAAGCCCTCTATTATCAAAATGTTAGCCCAAAGGATTTTCAGGAAGCCTGTCATCAACTCTTTGCCCCTAAAAATCAGAACACTTTATTTTATAAGGCTCAAGAATAGAAAAGCTTTTACACCAGGGCAACTTTTGGTGGTGATCGTTTGTCCTATATCTGAAAACAATGGCTTCGGAGAAACAGATAATAAAAGGATGTATCAGGGAAAACAAGAAGTATCAAAAGCTATTGTTTGAACAATATGCCCCGATGCTACTGCCCGTTTGTATGCGCTATAGTCATGATCAAGCTACGGCAGAAGATATTTTGCAGGAGGGGTTCGTGAAGATCTTTGATAATTTGAAACATTTTCGCTTTGAAGGTTCCCTGGAAGGCTGGATGAAACGAATTATGGTAAATACAGCCTTAAACCATTACCGGGCTAATCTTAAACACTTTTACCATAAGGATGTGGACGAGCTGGCGGAGATAATCCCTTCTCAGGTTACTGTTAATGACAAGCTTGAAGAAAAGGATATCCTGGCAGTGGTGCAACAATTGCCCGATGGTTACCGTACTGTCTTTAACTTGTTTGATATTGAAGGGTATTCGCACAAAGAAATAGCGCAAAAGCTTGGCGTTTCTGAAAGTACTTCAAAAACACAATTGCTTAAAGCCAGAAAAGTATTGCGCAAAATGTTAGTAGATTATAAGAAATAGCAGGTATGATTAACGATAACAACATAGGTAAATATATTAAAGACAAACTGGAAGACTACCAGCAAAAGCCTTCTCCTGAAGTATGGAATCAACTGGAGAAGAGAATAGCTGGCAGCTCTTCCGGAAGTGGCTTTAACCCCAACTGGTGGTATGCTGCCGGTCTTGTTGTGGTGGCCGCTGTAGCTTATGTTGTGGTTACAATTAATTCCATTGATGATCCGTCTGTTCCAAAAAATGAAAAGCAGGAACTGCTTGTTGAACAGCAACAGGATAAAATGCCCGCACCACCAGATGCAAAAGCAGATGGTGAAATTCAAGAATCGCAACCTCAAGCACAACCTGAGAAACACAAAGAGCAATCACATAATCTTCAGATTGATGTGCCTCCTGAAAATGATCAATCAATTCGTGAACTCGAACCCAACGAACCTGAAGCTTTGACACCGGACCCCTTATACTCTTCTGATAAATATGTGCCGGAAAAGATGCAAATTGATAATGATACAGCAGAATGGCGCCCGGCAAACAATGAAGAGATTGCTGATACACCTGAAAAATCCATAGTTTTTTCTGAAAATCAAAAAGTATGCACAGGCGAGGAAGTGGTGCTTTGGGCTTCCGGAGGAGAGACATATCAATGGTCGAACGGCAGCCGGGATAGTGCCATTACGCTTAATCCGGAGCAGTCCTCCTGGTATACTGTACGAGTATGGAACCAAAAGGGCGAAGTGCTTCAGCATGAGTTTAATGTTGAGGTGAAAGAATGTGGAATGCTTTATGTCCCCAATGCGTTTACTCCTAATGCAGACGGATACAACGATATCTTTAAAGCCTATGGTACCGCCATCGAAGATTTCCGTATGCAAATTATGAATAAAAATGGGCTAATGGTCTTTAAATCCGAAAACCTTAACCAGGGCTGGGATGGCACCTATGATAACCAGCCAGCTCCTGCCGGAGTTTATCTGTATCGGATCGTTTATACAGGTATTGAAGGGGAGACTAAAACAAAGACCGGTACTATTACGTTAATCCGATAGAAATTTATTGATTATGACTGTAGATCGATCAAAAGCTCCGGACATACACACTGTCCAGGAAATAAAACCACTTGTCTATCAAAAGATAATGTTGTCCCGTGATATTCCGGTTTATCTAACTGAGCACGGCGAATCTAACTTGTTTAAGTTGGTGTTGCGTTTTGATGGTGGTATTTCAGACGAAAATAAATCCCTGGAAGCTCAGCTTGCTGCCCGGATGTTGCTGGAAGGAACCTCCAGGAAATCAGCTGAAGAAATAGCCCTTTTACTCGATTTTTTTGGTGCTTCCATTAAAACAATTGCTGAACGGGATTATATCTCCGTTAAAGTACAGGGCCTGAGAAAAGATTTTCAGGGAATTATGGATGTCGTGATGGAGCTGATTCATGACTCTGTGCTGCCAGAGAAAGAGTTTCTTTTACTGAAAAGCCGAATCCATAATCAGTTTAAAACCAATATTCAACGAAAATCGTACCAGGCTCAGAATGAAATAAAACCTTTATTGTTCGGGACAGAGCACGCTTATGGACACTCTTTGTCGGAAGCGGTTTTCAATCAACTTACCCTGGATGATGTAAAGCATTATTATAAGCGGGCGATTCAAAATGGACATCTTAGGATATTTATTTCAGGAATTGAAGCTGAAGAAGCAGAAACTTTTTTAAATAACCGAACGGGAAATCTGCTTGCTTCAGAGTACAAGGCATTGACGCAAGCTGTTTTTCCAACCAACAAGCGTCGCGTGCTTCACATACAGCATGATAATGCTGTACAGTCGGCAATTCGCTTAG
>JBNJHE010000149.1:0-4475 GCA_051748205.1 Bacteroidota bacterium
CATAGGCACCATAACATCAGAGCCACGTCCTGTAGATGTAAGAATAGGCATTAAAGCTAACAGCGTAGTTGCTGTTGTCATCAGACAGGGGCGCACTCTGCGGCTTCCTGCCAAAATAACCGATTCATGGATTTCTTTTTTTGTCTTTGGTTTTGATTTTCGAAAAACCTGCCGCAGGTAAGTAGCCATCACCACGCCGTCATCAGTGGCAATACCAAATAATGCGATAAATCCTACCCATACAGCCACACTCAGATTAACAGTACCTATTTGGAAAAGGTCACGCATATAAGTACCAAATATTGTAAAGTCCAAAAACCAGGGTTGCCCGTAAAGCCAAATCAGCATAAAACCACCGGAGAAAGCAACGGCAATTCCGGAAAATACCATTAAGGAAGTGGCCACAGAGCTAAACTGCAGGTAAAGTATGACAAAAACGACAATCAACACAATGGGGATAATAAGGCTCAGCCGCTTTTCAGCTCTAACCTGATTTTCATAGTTCCCGGTAAATTCATAGTTTACACCTTCCGGTACGACCAGCTCACCTTTATCGATTTTATCCTGTAAAAACGATTTTGCTTGTTCCACCGCGTCAACTTCGGAAATCCCTTCTTTACGATCGAAAATAACATAGCTGGTCAGGAATGAATTTTCACTTTTAATGGATTGTGGGCCTCTGTGATAGGTAATATTCACAAGCTCGCCCAGCGGTAGAGATAAACGCTCACTAACCGGAACCATCATATCGGCAAGCTCACCAGGATTATCGCGAACTTCGCGTGGATAACGAATTCTTACCGGATAGCGCTCCCTGCCTTCTACAGTCTGGGTAAGTGGAATTCCGCCAAGAGCTACTTCAATATAATTTTGCAGTTTCCCAACAGTAATACCATATCGCGCCATTTTATCACGATCAAGGTCCAGTTGCAGATATGGTTTCCCGACAACACGGTCGGCAAACACCGATTGTTTCTTCAGTGCCGGAACTTGTTGAAGGTGATTTTCCAGCTCTTTTCCAAACTCATCAATCTGTTCCAGGTCCTGTCCGTATACCTGAATTCCCATGGGCGCCCGCATTCCGGTCTGCAACATTACCAGACGTGTTTCTATAGGCTGAAGCTTTGGTGCTGAAGTAACACCCGGAAGTTTGGTTACACTGACAATTTCGTCCCATATATCATCCTTTGTTTTAATATGCTCGCGCCACTGCCGGAAATACCGGCCATTGCGGTCGGGGATCAGCTCACCGTCATCATCCCTGAGAAAATCTCCTTCATCATCCACAGCAAAACGGATACGTTGTCCGTCTTCATCCAGTTTGTATTCGGATTTATATAGAATAACATTTTCGAACATACTCATGGGCGCCGGATCTAAAGGCGACTCCACCCTGCCGGCTTTTCCCACTACCGTTTTTACCTCCGGTATGGCAGAAACAGCCATGTCAAGTTGTCGAAGATATTCTTTATTTGCCTCCACTCCGGAATGTGGCATCGACGTAGGCATTAGTAAGAAAGACCCTTCGTCAAGAGAAGGCATGAATTCTTTACTTACCCCGGGAAATGTATGTGTTAATCCGCTCCAAACATTCGTTGTGCGAATATTTACATTCATTTTGTCAAATCCTTTTGCAGCAAAGTTGAAAACCTTATCAAATCCAAGCCAGATATTCACGCCCAGCAATAAAAATAAAGCCGGCAACAACAAAAACGTTTTCTTGTGGTGTAATAAAAAGCGCAATATCGGCTTATAATATTTGATAACGGCAGCAAAAAGCAGCAGCAATCCCCCGGTAACCAGGAAAAGAAATACTATATTGGTAAATAAGCTTTTTTCCGGCCCTAATGGCAGCCATTCCCGGCTTAACAAAAAGCCGATAGCAAAAACAAATACGGCGTTGTTCAGGATACGGAAAAGTTTAGGTTTATGAATATAAACAGATACCAGATTTAAAATACCGATTAGCAGCAATATCCAGGCCCCCCAATGGCCTGATATAAAGATCAAAATAATTCCTGCCAATCCCAAAATACTATTCAAAACAGTCTTGACAACTTTTCTTCTGACTTTCAGGCCAAAAACCCAGTATGCAATTGTAGGGATTAAAATCAGTGTAACGATAAGAGCGGCAACAAGGGCAAATGTTTTTGTAAAAGCGAGCGGGCCAAACAATTTTCCTTCAGCGCCCTGCATACTGAATACCGGTATAAAGCTGATAATGGTCGTTAGTACGGCCGTAAGTATAGCTGAAGAGACTTCGGAAGAAGCCCGGAAAATAATGTCTTTGAGCTTTTCATCGGGCCTGGCGTTTTCCATGTGGCGCACGATATTTTCCACGAGCACCACAGCCATATCCACCATTGTTCCGATAGCGATAGCTATTCCGGAAAGCGCTACGATATTAGCCGTAACATCCATGTATTTCATGGCGATAAAGGTCATCAGCACCGCAACAGGTAACACCCCGGAAATCAAAACAGAAGCTCTCAGGTTCATCACCAGAATTATGACAACAATTAACGTAATCAAAATTTCCAGAGAGAGTGCTTCTTCCAGTGTTCCGATGGTTTCATGGATAAGTTCCGTCCGGTCATAAAACGGGACAACTTCGACTTTAGATTCTGTGCCATCCTCCAGTGTTTTGGAAGGCATCCCGTCTTCAATATCTTTGATTTTATCTTTTACATTATTGATAACCTCGAGGGGATTAGACCCATAGCGTGCAACCACAACGCCTCCTACAGCTTCAGCACCTGACTTATCGAGTATGCCTCTGCGCTGAGCCGGCCCGGTAGTCACATTTGCTACATCTTTGATTTTTAGGGGTGTATTGTTGTCCTGGGTAATGACTGCATTTTCGAGGTCTTCAACATTTTCGATATACCCCAGTCCGCGCACCAGATACTCTACATTATTCACTTCCATAGTTCGGGCACCGACATCACGGTTAGACTGTTGAACAGCAGTAATAACCTGCTGCAGTGAAATCCCGTGCACTTTTAATGCAGACGGGTCAACATCCACCTGATATTCCTTTACATATCCACCGATAGAAGCCACTTCGGATACGCCTTCGGCCGAGGCCAGGGCATAGCGGACATGATAATCCTGGATACTGCGCAGTTCCTGAGGATCCCAGCCTCCGGTAGTCTCTCCGTTCTTGTCGCGCCCCTCTAAAGTGTACCAAAATATTTGTCCGAGTGCTGTAGCATCAGGCCCAAGTGAAGGCTGTACACCCTTTGGCAAAGTTGATTCGGGTAAAGAATTTAATTTTTCCAGAACACGCGAACGGCTCCAGTAAAATTCTACATCATCTTTAAAAATGACATATATGGAAGAGAACCCAAACATGGAATTTGACCGGACTGTTTTTACATCTGGAATTCCCAACAAAGCCGTTGTTAACGGATAGGTAATCTGATCTTCCACATCCTGTGGCGAACGTCCCTCCCACCTGGTAAAGACAATTTGTTGATTTTCGCCTATATCCGGGATGGCATCCACAGACACAGGATCGCGTGGGAAATTTCCCAAATCCCAGTTAAAAGGACTTAAGGCTATTCCCCATCCAACAAGCAAGAGTAATAGTAAAAATGTTATCACCCTGTTTGTCAGAAAAAAATGAATGATTTTATTAAGCATAAATTTTCGGTTTGAAAATGAATAACTGAATTATATTGATGATTTACAGCTATTTATTTTCAAAGCAGATAACGATTCAGAAAAGATAATGATGACCTTGTATCCGGCGGAATAAACCGATGATAAGGATTATGTGATTGATCAATAAACAGCGTATTGACAACAATTTTATATAATGTTGCATTTAAGGTTTTTGCTTGTTGAACGAAAGTAAAATTAAAGTCTGCCGCAACAAAATAATCCTTGATTTTCACTTTTGTTTCCTTATCATGGCAAAAAGGACAACTACTATTTTCATCCTCAACAGCAATATCACATGTTGCTGTATCTCCACCACATGCTTTCACAGGAGTATCACAGCAATTATGCATATGCTGATCAGCAAAGCCAAACACAGCAAGCTTTAAATCTATAAGTTGCTCTTTACAAAAATGTTGATTGACGCTTATTCCACTAATAGAAATAAGCAACAAAAAACTCAATGCTATGTAAACTAATCTTTGCACAACTTATATTAAACAATAATACTTTTTGAATGTTTTGATTTTGATAGCTTTAACATCCCATTAATATAACTCCAACAAAGCATTAGCAACTCAAAACCAGTAGTATCAACCCTAAGAGCCTTTCATCTGTTTATAGTTTTTGTTCGGTGTTCGGTGTTCCTTGCTTGCCCCGTGAAACGCGACGGCAGGAGCTGTTTCACCGGGGTTTAATGTTCAATGTTCCTTGTTCAATGTTCAATGTTTAATGTTCAATGTTCAATGTTCAATGTTTAATGTTCAAGGTTTAATGTTCAATGTTCAATGTTCAATGCTTGCCCCGTTAAA
>JBNJHE010000150.1:0-4453 GCA_051748205.1 Bacteroidota bacterium
CAATCACAATTTCGCCTTTGATGGTTTGGCGTTGTTGAAAATCGGCCAGGACCTCCTGCAGGGTACCGCGGACATATTCTTCGTGTATTTTGGTGATTTCGCGACAAACACAAACCTGACGTTCGCCTCCGCAGCATTCTGACAATTGTTCCAGCGTTTTAATCAGGCGGTAGGGCGACTCCATCAGCACAATGGTTTCTTTCCTGGCGGCGATATCCTCCAGCCGGGTTCGGCGTCCTTTTTTATGAGGCAGGAAGCCTTCCACATAAAAGCGGTCGGCAGGCAGTCCGGAAACAACCAAAGCAGGAATAATAGATGTTGCACCGGGCAGACATTCCACAGTTATCCCTTTTGCAATAGCTTCTCTGACAATCAGAAAACCGGGGTCGGAAATAGCCGGAGTACCGGCATCAGTGATCAAAGCTATCGTTTTCCCCTCAAGCAGTTCCTTGACATAACGCCCCACCAGCTGATGTTCATTGTGCTGATGATAGGAAGCCATGGGAGTATCGATGTCAAAGTGCTTTAAAAGCACCCCGCTAATGCGTGTATCTTCTGCCAGAATCAGGGCAGACTGATTTAACACCTCCACAGCCCGGTATGTCATATCCCCCAGGTTACCAATCGGCGTTGGCACCAGAATAAGCTTAGGGTCTGTCTCAGAGTTGTTCAACATAGTCGCGGATTAACCGGAATAAACCTTCGTAAGCTGTCAGCGGTAATGCTTCGGCCACATCATCCGGATTGTGATATTCTTTATATTCATCCCCCAGTGTATAGACAAAAAAGGCAGGTATACCTTTGGCATACAGCGGGTAATGATCGCTATTTGCCGCCTCGCCCCGCTTTTTGACATCCGTAACATATGCTTCCTGCTCATTAATCGACTTCAACAGCTCAAATTGCTTTTTTAGTATTGCACCGTTGACCACTTTAATACCTTTACTCCCTGTGCCAACAATGTCAAGGTTGACAACAAATTTAACCTTGTCGAGATTCAACGGAGGATTATCAGCAAAAAACCTGGATCCGTGCAAGCCAGCTTCTTCACCACTAAAGAAAACAAACAAAAGCGAATGGCGGGGACGGTTTTGGGAAACAGCAAAATAGCTCGCCAGATCAAGCGTCAGGGCTGTTCCGCTGGCATTATCGTGAGCCCCACAATAACAAGTGTTTTCTCCCATACGTCCCAGATGATCGTAATGTGCTGTAATCAATACAAAGCTATCCGGTTCCTCTCTACCTTTAAGATATCCGATCACATTAGCTGTTTCATACTGATTGTAAAAGCGACTTTCGATATCCAGGATTATCCGGGTAGCATCATTCCAGGCCTCACGTTTTACATCAATCACAATATGCTCTACCATTTTGTGGCTGCCTGCGACACTCCACATAAGTTTTTCAGCATCTACAAGATTGACATAACCGGCAGCCCCAAAAAAGTTAACATGCGCTATATTGTTGAGATTTTTAGCCATTTTATCTGAAAACCGCTTTGGATCCAGCAATATCAGATAATCCTTTAAATCCTGATCCCTCAGCTTCCGCATATGCTCCATGTCTTTCAGGTGTTTTTCTTCCAGACGTAGCACTTTCAAAGTATCTGTCAGCCCTTCAGACCATGTTTTGACCTGAAAATCATAGCCGGGCTTCATAGTTTTACCGTCAGCATTCAGATACATATTTCCAGGAAAGGTATTTACAGGGAAAGCACAGGCTTGCCTATACCCACCCTTCCAGGCAAAAACGCCAATATCCTTAAGCTCCTGCACCAGATAATCGGCAGCAACACGAACACCATTATTTACATAACCCCGCCCGTGCATGCTTTCCGAGGCCAGGGTGTCAATCTGCTCCCGGGCATAATCCTTATTTTGACCCGAAAGAGGGAACACAAAGCATGCGATACTAATGATCATTAACAAACGGTTCATATCAACTATATTTACGTTCAACAAAATCCAATAATTGCAAAGTAACCTCCCCATCAGGGTCCCATCCATATTGTTCTTTAAGCTGATCGAAAAGCTGAGCTGCTTCTTCCATTCCTGATGCACGATTTAGCTGTTTTATGGCATTGTTGTAATCGTGCATATTACCCTTAAATAATTCATTGATAAACAAAAACTTTTCATTAATTCCAATTGCTGTCTTGATATCGCTTACCGGCTTTTTCTTCAGTCGGTCCTCCAGTGTACCGCTCTCCTTTTTCGATATATGATCATACAAGGATGATTTGGTGGAGTTATTTTGGAGTTTATCTGCCAGTGTAGAAGATTTTCGACTAAATAAGTCCTGCTCTTCATTTGGTTTTGCCTTTTCCGGCTGTTCTGCCGTTTGCTGAGGTTCGTGTGTAGCTTTCTTTGTTGCTTTAGTTGCTTCAGTCTCTGAATCAGGCACTGATGCATTTTTATTATCTGACTTAGCATCAATTTCTTTTTCTTTCTGTTCTACTGCTTCGGCCTGTTCTTTTTCCTGACTGGCTTTCTGATCTGCTTTCCTGCTATCCTCAGCCACCGTTTCCTCGGGTTGACTATCTACTTCATTTTTATTCAGCTTATTAAGGTAATAATAGTTTTGATACAGTTGACGGATATTTTCCTGTATCAGGTCGATTTCTATTTGAGGTATACGTCCCTCATATCCATTAATGGTTTCTGTTTGTTCAATTACTGACTGCAGAATCTGAATGATGTCTTGTTTGACAATTTCCTTACTCATAAATACGATTTTTTTGGTCGCAATTCACTAAATTTGCCTTCTGATGATCTTAACAAAAGTATAAAAGAATTGGGGACAAGCCTTAATTTTTTTCCAATAGTTATTCAACATAAAAAAACAGACGATGTACGTTGAACGCAAAATGGAGGCCGGAGAGCGCTCAGGCTGGATAGAGGCCATTGCCGGCTCAATGTTTTCAGGCAAAACGGAAGAGCTCATCCGTCGTTTAAAGCGGGCCAAAATAGCAGGATTGCCGGTACAAATTTTCAAACCGTCGATCGACAGGCGCTACGATGAAGTACAGGTTGTATCCCATGATGAAAATATGATACAGTCCACACCGGTAAGCTCTTCCAGCCAGATTCTGCTTTATGCTGAAGACACCAAAGTGATTGGTATTGATGAGGCTCAGTTTTTCGACAACGAACTCCCCAATGTCTGCAATCAACTTACAGCAAAAGGGATCCGGGTAATCGTGGCAGGTTTGGATATGGATTTTAAAGGAAAGCCGTTTGGGCCTATGCCTCAGCTACTGGCTATTGCCGAAGAAGTGTTTAAAACCCATGCCATTTGCATGCGCTGCGGAAACCTGGCGCATTTCTCTTTTCGCAAAACATCAGAAGATAAGGTGGTGATGTTAGGCGAAATGGACTCCTATGAGCCACTGTGTCGCGACTGCTACCTTAAAGCCCTGAAAAGAGAATAACCGTCAGATACCGATATAAATTATCTCTTCAGAATCTGTCCCGTATTCACCCATTTTAAGAGCGCCTGCATCTGACTATCAGCAAACAAGAAAATCACTGCTTTATAGAAAAAAGAGTCCGCTTAAAAAATGTCCTATTTGATTTTTAACGGCTGTGATAAATTTAGTGTTTTTAGACCCGACTCAAAATTATAATAAGAAAAATGCGATTTTTGCATTTGCATAGATTTTGATAATATTGCAAAGTATTTTGCAAAAACGGATAAATTAATTCTGGTCAAAAAAAAAATAAGCGATTATGGCATCAGTAAAAAACCTGCTTCAAGTATTTCTATTTTTCTTGTTTTCTGTGGGCCTCACTGCACAGAATACGCAAAAAGAAAATCCTGTGGTGTTAATTAAGACATCGGAAGGCGATATCAAAGTCATGTTATACAATGACACGCCCAGGCACCGCGACAACTTTTTAAAGCTGGCAAAAGAAGGCTATTATGACGGACGTATCTTCCACCGTGTAATCAAGAACTTTATGATACAGGGAGGCTGGACTAAAGCAGGTGTTGATGACCCGGATTACAAAATTGAGGCAGAAATCCGGGATCAGCATTTTCATAAGAAAGGGGCGTTGGCTGCAGCGCGGCAGGGCGACCGTGCAAATCCGAAACGCAAATCCAGTGGATGCCAGTTTTATATTGTACATGGCAGAACCTTCAACAAAGAAAACCTAAACGCCTTTGAAAACCGTCTGAATACTACCTTTACTGAAGAACAAAAAGAGATATACTCCACCATTGGAGGTGCGCCTCACCTTGACGGCTCTTACACTGTTTTTGGTGAAGTAATCGAAGGCCTTGAGATAGTGGATAAAATAGCGGCCGTCCCTACTGCCGGCGCCAACAAACCCGTTAACGATGTTACCATTATCAACATGAAAGTGCTAAACCATTAACAGAATCCTGGCTGATGAACCAAGCCATAATCCGCCTGAAGCGAAACACACACGGGGATGATTAAATGCGAGGA
>JBNJHE010000151.1:0-4229 GCA_051748205.1 Bacteroidota bacterium
GAACAAGCGCGGGAAATGGGCGCTATGGCCTTGTTTGGAGAGAAATATGGCGACCGCGTGAGGGTGATTCAGTTTGGTGATTCAGTAGAGCTTTGTGGGGGAACTCATGTTAATGCCACTGGCGATATCGGCCTCTTTAAAGTGGTGATGGAAACATCCGTGGCTTCCGGTATACGGCGAATTGAAGCCATTACAGCATCAAAAGCTGAAGAACGGGCTTACCAACAGGAAGATATTGTGCATCAACTGAAGGATATCCTTCGTAATCCCAAAGACCCGGTGAAAGGAGCTCAAACCTTACTTAAGCAAAACCATAAGCTGGAGAAACAGTTGAAAGAATTGCAAAATCAACAGATTAGCCAGATTAGTAAGGAGCTGGAAAATGAAGCGGAGCAAAAAGGGGACATTACCCTGATTAGAAAGAAACTACAGGCAGACCCGGCCATGGTTAAAGACCTGGCATTTCGAATGAAACAAAAGATCGACGCGCTTTTTTTGGTGATTGGTGCTGAAGACCCCAATAGTGGCAAAGCCACCATCACGGTCGTGATATCTGAACGTTTGATCAATGAAAAGGGACTGCACGCAGGAAATATCGTAAAGGAACTTGCCAAAGAAATTAAAGGTGGCGGCGGAGGCCAACCATTTTTTGCTACAGCCGGAGGAAAAGACAGTCAGGGCCTGGATAAGGCACTGGACCGGGTTCAAGAGTTTTTGCCTTAGGCCAGAATGAGGCTTAGTATTTCATATGTCAAATAGGCTATATACAGTGCAATTAGGATATAGCCGATGGGTTTGTGAATCTTCCATCCACGCAGGAGCAGCAGGAAAAATACTATTAAAACGGATAGTAGCAACAGCACTACAGATGTAAAAATATTCTGACTCTCTACAGCAATATTGTGGTCGAAAAATAACACAGCCACCAGCCAGGGCAAGCCCAAACCCAGCAGGATATCAAAAATGTTGGAGCCTATTGCATTGCTTATCGCCATTCCTCCCCGTCCTTTTCGGGCCACAATAATCGAAGACATCAGGTCGGGAACAGAGGTGCCTATAGCTAAGACCGTTAATGCAATGATGCTTTCCGGTATGCTCATAATATGCGAAATTGCAATGGCACTTTCTACTAAAATCCACGACAAAAAGGCAATCCAAATAATGGAAATCATAAAATTGAAAAGGAAGTAACGCGGCTTTATAAAACTCAAACTTAAAATAAAATCCAGAGGACGAAGTAGCAGGCGAAGGAAACGGTGCTTTTTGATTTTTGCGGTAATGTTTTTTTCATGTATCTCAACAGCATCATCCTTATACCTGATGATTTTACCCCAGTAGATTACAGCAAGGATATAGATCAGGTAAACTGCAACCAGCAAAACCGATTCCAGTAAGGTGATTTCATCATTAATGAAGACCCAGGTTAAAATCCCAATGGCAATCAGGTAAAATAAGGTGTCTCTTAAAATCGGCTGCCAGGCCACGAAAGCATTTCTGACAAGCGCAGTGGCGCCTACAATAACCAATACATTAAATAATGCTGAACCAACAATGGTGCCCATTCCGATATCAGCGTGCCCGTCAGGATGAAATACCGCAATCAGAGCAATAAATAATTCAGGCGCACTTGAGCCAACAGCCATTAAAGTAGCCCCGGCTACATCTGAACGCAAATTTAATCGGGTGGAGATTAAGTCTAAGGATGGAATAAAATATAAATCACTTACCCTGGCAATCAAATAAAATGACAGAAGCAATATGATAAGATATAGTAGAATAATCATCGTGGAGTATTTGCTGTCAAAAGTAAAAAAATTGTACCATTGAAATCGTTTTCCTTCCCATGAAATAGCAGATAGGGCGTATTTTTTTTTGGTACAGAATAATGAAACTTTTTTTGCTTAGTTTTGTTTAAGATTTAGCCAATAATATTCATCAAATGAGCACGTATTTTATAAAAGACCTGGAAAAGCTGTCGGGAATCAAAGCCCATACTATACGTATATGGGAAAAGAGGTATGAAATTGTTAAACCCAAAAGAACAGAAACTAACATACGATATTACTCTGACGAAGATCTGAAAAGGCTGCTGAATGTCTCCATCTTAAACCGCAACGGGATGAAAATCTCGCGTATTGCTGACATGTCCTCTTCTGAAATAGAACACCAAATGCTGAATTTGAGTAATCTGGAGAATGACTATCAAAACTATATTGAAAAGCTTATCCTGGCGATGATTGATCTGGATGAAAATCATTTTGAACGGATTTTGTCTCATCTGGTGACTCATATTGGATTTCAGGAAACCCTGATTAAAATTATCCATCCTTTTTTCAACAAAATAGGTGTGTTATGGCTAACCGGCTCTGTTAATCCCGCTCAGGAACATTTTGTGACTAACCTGATCCGCCAAAAACTTATCGTAGCCATTGACGGCCTTACGGTACATCCACGTACAAACAGCAAGCGCTTTATGATGTTTTTGCCTGAAAATGAATGGCATGAGCTGGGTTTGCTGTTTTATCATTATTTGATAAAATCCTATGGCCATCAAGTGATCTACCTTGGACAAAGTGTGCCTCATGCTGATGTGGTTAAAGTTGCCAATATCAAACGTCCTGATTATATTTTTACGCTTGTTACTGCACCTATGTCGGAAGATAATTTCCAGGCCTTCCTTAGAGAGGTCTCTTCATGCTTTCCTAAACAAAACATTTTTGTTGGTGGACTTCAGATTCGCGAGTTTAACAAATCTACTCCGGCAAATGTGACTAAAGTTACCTCCGGAGATCAATTGCTAGATATATTGTCTGATATTGTTTAACGATTTCTGTATTTGTTTAACATTCTTTTGAAGCCTTTTTAAAGGCTTTTTTTATTTGTATAAAGGTGGTAGAAATGCTCTATATGTCCTTATATAAAGGTGTAAGGGCGCTTTTTTTATTTAGAAATGGTCTGCATAACATAAAATTAATATAAAAAAGACTTGACAAGTGTTTAATTGTATATTACTTTTGTTAAACAATTTTGATGCAATAAAAATAAAAACCATAAAGCAGAATCGTTATGACAGCAGTAGAATTTAACCAACAGATTACAGATCTTTACAAGAATCTGGAATATTTTGCCCTGAGTTTGACACAAAACGAAGATGATGCTCAGGATCTTTTACAGGAGACCTATTTAAAAGCTTTGAAATACCGGGATAAATTTGTTCAACCCAATAATTTGAAAGCATGGTTGTTTACGATTATGAAAAACACCTTTATCAATAATTACCGTCGTAAGGTTAAAGCCAGAACAATTATTGATACCACTGATGATTTGTATTATCTGAACTCTTACACTGAGTCGAAATTTGCTTCACCGGATTCCGATATGAACCATCAGGAAATTAATAAGCAAATCAACAGCCTGGATAAAGATTACCGGGTCCCGTTTGAAATGCATACAAGAGGGTTTAAGTATAAAGAGATAGCCGAAGAATTAGACTTGTCGATAGGAACAGTGAAAAGCCGTATCTTTTTTACCCGGCGCAAGCTAATGAAGCGGTTAAAAGATTTCCAAAATTAAAGGATCGTCATTATGGTTAGGATAAACAATGATAATACACTACGGGATATCATTAAGCAATACCGGCGTGAGAGTTTTCAGATTAATATGACGCAAAAGTTTGTCAGTAAAAACAAAATGGCATCTGATGTCCGTTTGATCTGGAACCAGAAAATGAGGACAATCTCATACAATTAGTCTGTGGCCAATATATTGACTGTTGGGGAAGCCCGGGTATTGGCTTCTACCTTATCAACAGCTTATAAAAAAATGAACCGCGTTGTTTTAGGCATGTCTGGAGGTGTAGATTCCTCGGTTGCAGCTTATCTTCTGAAAAAGCAGGGATATGATGTACTTGGTGTGTTTATGAAAAACTGGTCAGAAACCGATGAAAACGGCGTGTGTACTGCCCAAAAAGATTTTCAGGATGTAAAAGCCGTTTGCGAAAATCTGGAGATTCCTTATTTCGATGTAAACTTTGAGAAGGAATATGAGCAGCGTGTTTTTCAGTATTTTTTGGATGAGCTGAAAAATGGCCGTACGCCCAATCCCGACATTATGTGCAATAATGAAATCAAATTCAAAGCTTTTTTGGATTTTGCCATGGATGTGAACGCTGATTTTATGGCAACAGGACATTTTGCCAGGGTAGTACATCAGAACCATCAGCATATTTT
>JBNJHE010000152.1:0-4123 GCA_051748205.1 Bacteroidota bacterium
ACAGATGAAAACACTACAACTAACATTTAAAATCAATACTGATCCACATATTTTGTACCGTGCTTTGGTTATGCCGCAAACTATTGAGCTTTGGAGTGGATTTCCTGCTGTGATGAGTGAAACACCTGGCAGCGAATTTGAGTGGTTTGATGGAGATATCGTAGGTAAAAACCTTGAATTCGACCCCGGTAAAATGCTCAAACAGCAATGGTTTTTTGGCGAAGATCATCCTCCTTCGTTGGTTACACTTACACTGCATGAAGGCAAAAACAAAACAGAAGTCGAACTTTATCAGACAAATATACCGGACGAAGCTTTTGAAAACATAAAATATGGCTGGAAAAATATGATTATGAGCTCACTTAAAGAATTCTTTTCAGACTGAAATAGCTTCACGCATTTTTCCCTTATCTTTGCCTGCAACACGTTATTTGGTCAAGAACAACTATCTTTGCTACCCTATGGATTTATCTGTAGTTATTGTTAATTATAATGTCAGGCATTTTTTAGAGCAATGTCTTAAGTCGGTATTTATCGCTGGACAAAACATTGATATGGAGGTTTTTGTTGTTGACAACAACTCCGTTGACGGATCCACAGACATGCTGCGACAGCAATTCCCTCAGGTTCACCTAATTGCCAATAAGACAAATGCCGGTTTTTCCAAAGCAAATAATCAGGCGATTAAAGTGTCCTCCGGACGCTATGTTTTGTTGTTAAACCCGGATACTGTAGTGGAGAAAGATACCTTTGAAAAGATTATCCATTATATGGACGAACACCCAAAGGCAGGCGGTTTAGGTGTCAAAATGATGGATGGGCAGGGCAAGTTTCTGCCTGAATCGAAACGTGGTTTACCCACACCGGCAGTTGCTTTTTACAAAATCACCGGATTATCGAGGCTTTTTCCCCGGTCAAAAACATTCAACAGATACCATTTAGGTTTTTTGGATGCTGAAGAAATTCATTCCGTTGATGTTCTTGCTGGTGCTTTTATGCTACTCAGACGGAAAACACTCGATGAGGTTGGTTTGCTTGATGAAGACTATTTTATGTATGGAGAAGATATCGATCTCTCATACAGGATTGTGCAAGGCGGATATCAAAATATTTATTTTCCTAAAACACGGATTATACATTATAAAGGTGAAAGCACAAAAAAGCGTAGCGCCAATTATGTCTTCACGTTTTATAATGCCATGATTATTTTTGCCCGTAAGCACTTTTCAAACCGCCATGCCCGTATTTTTTCTTTTCTGATCAATATAGCGATTTATTTACGGGCGTCTATGGCTATTGTCAACCGCTATTGGAAAAAGTTGTATTTGCCGCTGCTGGATGCTGCAGTTATCTTTGGCGGCATGTGGTTTATTAAAAGCTTTTGGGAGTCTTCGGTCAAAAGTGTTGATGGCAGCATGTATCCACCTGAATATCTATGGTTTGTAGTTCCATCCTATATAGCGGTTTGGTTGTTCGCCATATATATGAACGGTGGTTATGATAAGCCTTACCACAGCCGTGGAGTCTTTAAGGGCTTGATTTCCGGGACAGTAGCCATTCTGGTCGTCTACGCGCTTTTGCCCGAGTCTATCCGCTTCTCACGTGCGCTAATTATTTTAGGTGCTGTCTGGGCATTGTTGTCAGTTTTGCTAATACGTTATATTACAAGAATAAGCAGCCGAAACCTAAAGCATCACATTAATCCTGAAGAAAAGCGGTATCTGATTACTGGCGACAAAGAAGAAGCTATGCGTGTTGCCGGTATTTTGAAAAGCTCCTCTCCTGCTGTTGGCTTTATTGGATTTTGCAGCCCCACTCCTACTGAGGATCCTTTTTTTGCCGGAAGTATCAAACAACTGGATGACATTACCGAAATTTTTAAAATTGATGAGATCATTTTTTGCGCCCGCAATCTTAGTGCTGAGCAAATTATTGATTATATGTCCGACTTAAGCTCTGGACATATAGACTATAAAATTGCCCCACAAGAAAGCATGTTTCTGATCGGCAGCAATTCAATATCATCAGCTTCCGACCTTTTCTCTATTGATATCAATTCGGTTTCCCGACCGGTCAACCGGCGAAGTAAACGCTTCTTTGATCTGATCGCATCGTTTCTCTTGCTTTTACTTTTCCCATTCACCTTGTGGTTTATTAAACGTCCCGGCGGCCATCTGCTGAATATTTTCAAAGTATTGACAGGCCGGTATTCCTGGGTAGGCTATAATCCAAAAGATAAGCAAAGTGAAGATCATTTGCCGAATATTCGTCCCGGGATTCTTTATCCTTCAGATGTTTTTCATGACAAAAAGCTCACTACCTCTACCCTACACCGCCTGAATCTACTTTATGCCAAGGATTATAAACTCGCTACTGACTTTAATACAATTTGGAAAGGGTTTCGGAAACTTGGAAGAAAATCCTGACATATTTGTCACTAATGACCGGAGAAATGGGAGCAAAAGAGAATGAGTGAACGATAGAACTCCTTAGAACACCTTCTTTCCATCCAGGTAGGTTTCAGTTACCTTTACAGAATATATTTCTTTGACAGGAATTTTCATTATGTCCTTTTCCAGGATAACAAAATCTGCCATTTTCCCTTTCTCTATAGAACCTTTGACATTTTCTTCAAAGCCGGCTTTTGCAGCCCATATTGTCATAGCTTTCAATGCTTGTTCCCGGCTAAGAGCTTGATCAGGCATAAAACCGTTAGCAGGATTTCCACTTTTATCCTGTCTGCTGATAGCCGCATAAAAGCCATATAATGGATTGATATCTTCAACCGGAAAATCCGAACCATTGGGCAGCCAGCCATTTTGTCTGAGTAGGTCTTTATACTGATAAGCATGATGAATCCGCTCTTCACCAAGGCGTTTTTCGGCCCAGTCCATATCGCTGGTAGCATGTGTGGTTTGAATGGATGGAATAATGTCAAAATCGGCAAACTTATCCATATCATCAGGGTTCACTACCTGGCTATGTTCTATTCTCCAGCGAAAATCGTTATGCTCACGCAATACCTTGCTGTAGATATCCAAAACCATCCGGTTTGCAGAGTCCCCGATAGCATGAGTATTTACCTGAAAACCCATATCATACGCCAGTTCACAATAGCGAAGCATGGTGTCAGGATGGATTAGCAGAAGGCCATTGGTATTGGGCTTATCATAGTATGGCTGAATTAGTTTCGCTCCGCGACTACCAAGGGCACCATCGGCAAAAAGCTTTAGGCTACGTACAGTCAAAAAGTCAGTCTTTACAATCCCGTTATACATGAAATCGAAATTTTCTTTGACAGGATGCAACATGGCATAAATGCGCATATGCAGTTCGCCTTGCTCCTGTAGTTTTTTTATCCGTTCAACCCATTCATAATTCATTCCGGCATCATGCACTGTCGTCAAACCCACTTTAAAAGCATCTGACTGGGCATTCAGCAGAGCCTGTTGCTTTTTTTCTTCACTCATATCCGGCACAGCATTAAGCAATGGCATTGCATGATGATCCAAAAAGATTCCTTTGACGCCGGAAATTCCATCCAGATCTTTCGCTTTAGCCAATGCAATGGCTTTGTCATTGGCCAGTACAGCATGACCATCAACACGTCGTAAAACTACCGGCTGGTCAGGAAACAATGCATTTAAGTCTCGATTTGATGGCAAAACAGGATCATCCCACATGGTGTTATCCCAACCCCTTCCCTGTATCCAGAAAATTTCAGGATGTGCATCCGAAAACGACTTTACGCGGCTTAGCATTTCCACTTCCGATGCTACTCCGGTTAAATCTACCTGCTGCATATTGGTCCCATAGCCCCAAAAGTGACAATGAGGATCTATAAAACCAGGATAGACAGCATTGCCCTCCAGATCTTTGATGCTATCGCTTTTGTATGCACTCAGAATATCATTCGTACTTCCGGTTGCCAGAATACGGCCATTTTTAACAGCAAAAGCTTCTACTACCTCCATCGAATCGTTAACAGTATAGACTTGCCCATGGGTGAAAATTATGTCTGCTGTTTCTTTTTTATTGCAGGCTGTTATCATCATTGACAAAGCCAGTAATGCAAAGATGGAATATTTTATCATCTGTCTATAATTATTGTTTGGTGTTTGGT
>JBNJHE010000153.1:0-4070 GCA_051748205.1 Bacteroidota bacterium
GTGGTAGTATTTTAATTGGTTATTAATAAATTCTTTGCTGCATTCAATCCGCATTTTTGATATTTATGATAGGCTTTCGCTGCTCGAATTCTGATTTCATCGTTAGTCTCACCTTCAATATATCCAGTAATAGCATCGTGAATTGTGTATGCTTCAGGAGCCATAAGTCCAGTTGTCCATACTAAGGGATTAATTTTTGATTTTTCTAAATGAGGCTGAAAATAGCTTTTACTATAACAAGCTAGAATAATGACATCTCTTATTTTATTATCAGTATTTGTAAATTCCTCTTGAAGTCTAAAATCCATAAGTCCATTGTGTCCAATATATGCCACAAGCTTTGAGTTGCCCATTATTCCAATAGTTTTGTCATTTACTTTTATAGTATCCTTTACAATTCCTGCACTACTTCGTAAAAAGGCTTCTGTTGCATTTTTAATATTCTTCCCATTGTAAGCATCAGCTACAAGGATATAATTTTGGTTGTGGTGTTTAAAAACCAGTCGTTCCAAAACAAGCGAATCAATCTTTATCTGTTTTATCAATGTCCATTCAGCACTTCGCTTGAAATATGTTTTTATACCATAGGCTGTTCCCCAATACAGATTATTCTTTGGGTCTTGACCATTTCCAATGCTTTTCGGTACAGGAACGATTCCTTGATATTTGTTGTCACAAAGAGCTACCAATATGTGGATAGTTTTTGTTTCAGATTCAAATTCAATATTTCGTATTTTAGGACTTAGAGTAAACTTTTTTCCTGTATCATTCTCATTGCTTTTCGCTTTCTTAGGTTGCCCATTGCAAGAAGTAAAAAAGAATAAAATCAGTATTATGGATATGTTCGTTTTCATAGTGTGTCTTATATTACTGCCAAATGGTTAATATATACAATTAACTTGCTGATATCATTCCAAATCGGGAGGATAAATACAAGTGTTGTTTATTCCTGGGCATTTATTTCTTCTTAGCAAATCTAAACAATAGTTTTCAAGAATCAAAATGGAGGCTTTCTATTTTTCTGGTAGAGGTAATGTGTTTGGCCTGACTGTTGGGGGTTAGCTACAATTATTCCGCCAAAAAAGTAGGAGAGGGGCTGAAAACTGCCGGTGATCTGGGGTGAATGCCTGGGGAAAGTTTTCGCCCATAATAAAACAAGAAACGTTTCACAGGGTAAATCTGCCTGTCCATGTTCTACGGGTATTCCGATCATTAATAGAAACTTGCTGGACACTGCGACCCGCCATTTGTACCCTGCATTGATGACTTGTCAATTATAAATATATGGCCTACATTTTTCAGGATTGAGACAGAACAACGAATACAGAACAACAATTTAAACAGAAGAAACTATATTTGTACGCATTAATAAGTAAAACTGTCTGTTGGTGCTATAGCTTTAAGACCAACACAAACACTTCTGATAGAATGAATAAAAAGCAGATAGGTACTATTGTTTACAAATACAGCCTGATCATATTAATTCTGGCAGCCATTGCCTACAGGGGCGGCAGGGATTTTATATTTCAGAAGCAGCAGCTGGATGAGGTTGCCGTGAGCTTAGAGGATATAAAAAAGATTTACCCCACGGCGGCAGAGTATTCTCATAACCGGCATGGAGCTTATGAGGCCTATAACAGCCAGGGCGAACCGCTGGGCATGGCACTGCTGTCGTCCAACTACTCCCGGCAGTATGGTTATGCTGGCTATGTTCCCCTTTTGATAGGCGTTGATGATAACTTATTGATTACGAAAATCGCCTTATTGCCCAATAATGAAACCAAAGATTACACCCGGGCCGTATACAGGGACGAATTCATTGGCAAGTGGCAGGGCGTAAGCCTGGAGGAAGCTGTAGTTTACCCCGTTGACGCTATTTCCGGTGCCACACATACCAGTGAGGCTGTGATAGCCGGTGTAAGACAAACAGCAGCTGCCGTAATGGAATCAGATGCAGCCGCAATCAGCGAAACAGGCGCCTGGACAACAATAAAGGACATCCTTTTCCTGGGGCTGCTGTTGTTGTCATTGGTATTTGCGTTCAAAAAAAGGATAGCCAGGTATCGCAGCCTGTATTTAATCATGGTCGTGGTCATTATGGGCCTTATCCTCAACAAGGCACTCTCCATGTTGCTGTTGAACGGATGGTTACTGAATGGCTTTTCGTGGCAGGCAAACTGGCAAACGATCATCGTATTTCTTTTAGCACTTCTCATTTCATTTACAGGCAAACGTCAGTTTTACTGCAACTACCTGTGTCCGATGGGTGCGTTGCAAGAGCTGACAAATCGCTTTACACCTTTTAAAACAAGAGCATTACCCACACGTTTTAAAGGCATATCGACAAGGGAAGTATACCTGCTGTTGATTGCTGGTGCCTTGATACTGGGCTTTAGTCCTGAGTTATCCCATCTGGAACCTTTTATGTTCTTTTCCTTCCGGATAGCCGGTTTAGGACTGATCATTTTCGGAATCGTCGTAATACTATTATCTTTGTTTTTTAACAGGCCCTGGTGTTCTGTTTGTCCAACAGGCTGTTTCCTGGATACGGTATCCTATAAAAAAGTTAAACAAACTAAATCTTCTACCTGATTATGCAAAAATCTCATATTTTAAATATCGTTCTGGCCATTGCGTTATTGGTATTGGTCATTCAGCTAAGCAACAAAAGTGACAAAGCCGGCGAGCAAAAGCCCGTGCAAGAAACTACCTCATCAGATACTGTTATGGCAAAGCCAGATACTGCGGTCCCTGCATTCGAGAAAAAGTCACTGGGAATAAGAAGCGAGGTGTATCCCAAACCGGCATTTGTTATTGGCTCCTACGACTCAGCGGGCAATCCAAATATCATGACTGCTGCCTGGGCGGGCATTTGCAATTCCGACCCTTTGAGCATAGCTGTTTCCATGCGTCCGGCCACCTATTCATGGGGTAATGTAACGCATTCGAAAGCATTTACAGTAAATGTTCCCTCTTCGGAAATGGCGCGTTATGTGGATTATGCCGGACGTTTTTCGGGGAAAGATGAGGATAAGTTCAAGCAAACCGGCCTCACCCCTGTGAAAGCTGAGCTTGTCAATGCACCTTATGTGAAAGAATTCCCCATTGTCATCGAGTGCGAGCTACGGGAGTATCATGACTTGGGCTCTCATCGTCAGTTTATCGGTAAGGTGGTGGATGTAAAAGTTGATAAGGCTGTTTTAAATGCGGATGATCGCGTGGATGTGAATTTACTGAATCCCTTGATCTATGGTAATGGCCATTATTATGAAACAGGTCAGTTGATAGCCAAAACCGGTGCCTCTTTGGATGAGATCGATGGCAAGCCTTTTGTGCCTGATTACAGCCGTGGATATACGAACAAAACCCTGGAGGTGATCCACAACAGGAAGAGTGTGCGGCATTTCACCGATCAGCCTGTTTCAAAAGATCAGTTAGAGACATTGGTCAGAGCAGGTATGGCAGCACCTACCGCCGTCAACAGGCAACCATGGACATTTTATGTAGTCACCCGCCGGGAAACCCTCGACGCCCTGGGCGAGCAATTGCCCTACGCCAAAATGCTGCTCCAGGCACAGGCCGCTATTGTGGTTTGTGGTGATATGGATAAGGCCGGCAATCTGAAAGATAAAGGATATTGGGTGCAGGACTGCTCGGCAGCCACAGAAAACATACTGCTTGCGGCTGAAAGTATTGGCCTTGGGGCCGTATGGACCGCCTCTTATCCTTATGACGACCGGACTAAAGCCGTGGTTAAAGAACTTGATTTACCTGATAAGCATATACCCTTAAATGTTATCCCCATTGGATACCCTACCGGAGAAGACAAGCCCAAAAACAAGTGGAAACCAGAAAACATCTTTTGGAAATAAGATGCCAGCTTGCTTGTGGGAAAGTCCAACTTTCTTTCGGAAGGCCATTAAGGAAAGTTCTATATTGATTATGCTTCAGGTGAATCGCTCTAAGCGAAGCCCTCACTGATGTATGAATAGTTATTGCAAACACTTTCAAGGTTTTGGAATCTTGAAGGTGTACGCCATGGCGATAAAGCCGGATTGCAAATTCGGCAG
>JBNJHE010000154.1:0-4067 GCA_051748205.1 Bacteroidota bacterium
GGAGCTCGCCATGACACATCATCTTTCAACTATACACTTTTCATTCTTTTTAATCATGCGTGTGTGTGTTAAAGTTTTTGTCATGGCTCGGTTCATCTGTTTATAATATTGATTTTAATGCAATTTTGACAAGGCTAAGATAGTAAAAAGCGGAGCAAAAAGAAAGCTCCGCCTTAAAACAGATAACATTAGTTATCTAACTAAATCCACTGCTAAAACGCTTGAGTATACTGAAATGTTACAGTTCTATAAAAAATTATTTTTTTTGGCACACAATGACCTGAATATTTGACTTTACAGCAGTAAAACAGCAAACATTTCTTCTCGTTAAAGGTCAAAAAATCTTCAATCTGTTTATGGTCTTCATTAAATTAGGTCAGCTCCATGGTAAATCAAATGATTGCCAAAGACGACTATCAATTTCACTCTGATCATGCAGATATGTGTCAAAATTTTTGTCATGGCTCGACTCTGAATACCCTAAAGAATGATTAATTTTGTCAAACCATGAAACAACATCAGGTATATATTATAGCCGGCAGCAATATCCACCCTCGCAAGAAATTTATTGATCAATCGATACATCTGATTAGTCAGCTAAACGGCTTAAAAATTGATAATAAATCAAGAAAATATGAAAGCGATCCCTGGGGGTTTGAGGCTGCTGTTCCTTTTATCAATCAAGCAATTCAATTATCCACTACGATGGATGCCTATACCCTTTTAAAAAAATTATTAGCCATTGAGCAAATACTGGGAAGACAAAGAACGCTTTCAGGTTATCAGTCCCGCACTATTGATTTGGATATTTTATTTTTTGACAACGACCTTATACAAACAGAAGATTTGACCATACCTCATCCGGGAATTCCCGAAAGACGCTTTGTACTGGAACCCCTGCATGAGCTCGCTGCTGACTTTGTTCATCCGGTCAGCAATAAAACTATCCACACCTTATTATACGAATGTAATGATAATGGAAAGGTAAACCCTTTATAAAAAAAGCACTATGAGTAATCGTTTTATTGCTATTGAAGGAAATATCGGGGCAGGAAAAACATCATTGGCAAAATTGCTTTCCGATGAATATAATGCCCGTCTGATTCTTGAGCAATTTGAGCAAAACTCATTTCTTCCATTATTTTATAAAGAGCCTGAACGCTATGCATTTCCCCTGGAAATGTCTTTTTTAGCTGACCGCTACCAGCAACTGAAAGGGCAACTTAGCTCACCTGGATTATTTCAAACGCAAATTGTATCCGATTACTTCATTAGTAAATCTTTGATATTTGCCAGAAAAACCCTGAAAGCTGATGAATACAAGCTTTATTCCCGCCTGTTTAACATTATCTCATCCAGCCTTCCAAAACCCGATTTATTGGTTTACCTATATTCTGACATACCACATTTACAAGAAAATATTAAAAAACGTGGTAGAGCATACGAACAGAAGATTGAGGACGAATATCTGGAGAAAATCCAGTCCAGTTATTTTGAATTTATCCGCACCCAACAGTCTCTTGCAATATTAATTATTGATAATAGCAAATTAGACTTTGTTTCCAGTCATAAGGATTTTGAAAAAATCAAAAGCATTATCGACCAGGATCACACGCAAGGGATACATCGATATTCATTTTAACAATCTTAGGTGTTCCGTAAATCATTATTCTGATTTTGGAAGTCTCCAACGATAAAAAGCACAAACTAAAAGCAAAAAAAAGAGGCTCGTGAGCCTCTTTTCCCTTTTTAATTCATTCGAATTGATTATTTCAATAGAGTAACGGAACCGGATTTTGTAAATTCTTTTCCCCAGACACTCTTGTAATAAATTTGATAAACATATACTCCATGCGGAGCTGCTTCGCCTTCGATAGTACCATCCCAACCTTTGGACGGATCCTGGGTATTAAAGATCACATTACCCCAGCGGTCGTAGATTAGCAATTCATACTCATCGATGGCTGCAAAATCGCCCAGCGGTTTAAAGACATCATTCACATTATCACCATTGGGTGAAAAAGCATTCGGGATAAAGAAGGTAGAACAGTCTTCGGCAATAACCGTTGCACTTCCTGTCGACTTACAGCCATTATCATCAGTACCTGTAGCTGTAAAAGTAGTGGTTGACATAGGGGTAACGGTGATGGTTTGTCCGCTCATGCCATTGCTCCAGCTATAGCTTGTTGCGCCATCAGCTGTCAGCTCTGTCTCTTCGCCCAAACAAACGGCGCTATCCAGAGCTGTTACAGTAACAACAGGCAATGGATAGACCTCTACCACTACCGTGTCGCTATTAACACAGCCATGGATATCGGTAACGGTAACCGTGTATGCCGTATCTGTTGACGGACTTACCGTAATGGTAGAAACCATATCGCCAGTGTTCCAGGCATAATCCTGGCCACCGCTAGCGGTCAGGTCGATCTGATCGCCATTACAAATGGCTTCATCCTGTCCGGCATCAGCATTTGGCAACGGATACACCGTCACATTGACAGTATCATAAGCCACACAATCGGGCGAAGAGCCGACCTTTAGAATATAACTCGTGTCCTGGGTAGGACTTACCGTGATGCTTTGCGTTGAATCGCCTGTACTCCAGGCATAGAACCCGCTCACTGTGGCTGCCGACAGGGTTACTGAATCTCCAATACAAATTTCTTGATCCTGCCCGGCGTCGGCAGTTGGGGCCGGAGTTACCGTTACATTCACCGAATCGGTTGCAGTACAATTGCCTTTGGTTACCGTAACCCAATATGTTCCTGACTGGGTGACATTAATCGACTGGGTGGTTGCATTTGTATTCCACAAATAGGAGTCATAGCCTGAGTCAGCTTCTAAAATAGCGTAGTTGCCCGGGTTGTTACAGATGGTCGTATCTGGACCTAATCCCGGATCCGGTGTAGGAATTACCGTAACATCAACCGAAGCATTGGCAGAATTTCCTGATGTATCGAGAATATAGACCGTATAAGTTGTTGTTGATGTGGGGGATACCCAACCTCCGTAAAAATTTGATACGCCGTGAGACCAGGCTACATTCTGCATACCAGGGCAATAGATCTCAACCTCGTCGATTCCCCAGGCATCAAAGCCCTGATTACTGGTTGCTAATTGCGCCCAGCGAAATTGCGTGTTGGTTGTCGCTGCTGCTGCCGGCACGTTGTTTTCATACTTATTCCAGTAATACAATTCGCTGCTGGATTGTGATGATTGACCGGAATAAGGCTCCCAGTAGCCGCCGCTTCCCGGTGTTTGGGTTGTAAAGGGTCCGGTAGTGGAAAAATTACCTACTGGTTCCACATCCGGGCCTGGAAAATCTGTCCAGGTAGCTCCGTTATTGGTAGAATACTGAAGATGGACACCTTCATCCTGCCAGTCAGGATCCTCACAGTTTCCTGAGCCTTGAACACGCCCGTAACGCATCCACCATTTAACGACACAACTGGTGGATGATACATCATACGCATTAGTAACCAACGTACGGGATTGCGAAGGTGTTGTTCCTACCCATAAGTGGGCTCCGTTGGGCCCCGGACCACATGGATTGGTAAATACCGGATTAGCCTGCGTGGATGACCACCCGGCTCCAATCGTTTGATTATCAAAGCTGTTGTTCATTAAAAAGGTACAGGATCCATCAGAGTTAAGCTCCAGAGAGTCCCCTTCACAAATAGTTGTGTCGGCTGTAGGCTTTAAAATATCGATATGACACTGCCCTTTAGCAAAATGAAATGCCAAAATCAATAATGGTATTAAAAGTAATTTCTTCATGGCAACTGTATTTTATGATGGGTTTACACTTAATTCTCTTAACTCAAATTTAGTTAGGGTTTTACTCTCGCGTTCATTGAACTTTTTGAACAATGACAAACCATTTGGGCTCTCAAAGCTGCATTTCCCCTCCAGGCTTTCGCCTGGTGATAAGGTAAGGCTGTGTTTGTATTCTGGGTCTTCATAATGTTGACAATTCACACATTGATCATTATACCAGCGTACATCATACCACTCAATGGTCAGGGTTTGTTCCGTAGTATTCACCACTTTCAACAAAGTCATTTCCT
>JBNJHE010000155.1:0-3963 GCA_051748205.1 Bacteroidota bacterium
CATTATTTAATTATCATATAATTAAGATCATATTTCACCGATTGGTCATATACGAACTTCTTTTGAAGTTTGCAGTAATGAAGTGAAATCTTCTGCAGGCATGGGGTGGTTGAAATAAAAGCCTTGCCCCTCGTCACATTCCAGTGTTTGAAGACTAAAAAGCTGTTCCGGTGTTTCAACACCTTCGGCAATGACACGCTGGTTAAAACTTTTCCCCATTCCGATCACTGCGCTGACTATAGCTGCATCATCTTTACCCAAAGTTATTTTATTAACAAAAGATCTGTCTATTTTAAGGGTATCTATTGGAAACCGTTTCAGATACGACATGCTTGAAGATCCCATTCCGAAATCATCAATGGAAAGTTTTATTCCCATATTTTTTAGGGCTTTTAGTATAGAGACTGAAGATTCCGCATTACCCATGAGAATGTTTTCAGTCAATTCAAGTTCAAGATAATCAGGTGGCAGTCCGGTTTTTTCCAGAATCAGTGAAATATTTTCCAGAAAATGTTTATCCCTGAAATTAAAGGCAGAAACATTAACTGCTACTGATAATGCTGGCAAACCGGAATCCAGCCATTTTTTTACCTGATGGCAGGCTTCCTGTATTACCCATTCATCAATTTCAACAATGAGACGGCTTTCTTCAGCGATCCACAGAAAATCATCCGGATACATAATTCCAAGGTCGCTGTCCAGCCAGCGAATCAAGGCCTCACTGCCTGTCATCTCCCCTGAAACAAGATTTATTTTCGGCTGGTAATGCAAAATAAATTCTTTTTGGCTCAAAGCACGGCGAAGACTTTTTTCAAGGAACATTCGACTGACAGCTTTGGCATTCATATCTTTTTCGAAAAACTCGAAATGGTTTCTGCCATTTTCTTTAGCATGATACATGGCTGTATCTGCATTCTTAATCAGGGTGTCTGTATCCTGGCTGTCATCCGGATAAACGCTGATACCTATACTTAAATCAACATTGATTTCATGTTCGCCGATAATAAACGGATCGGAAAATGACTTGTGGATTTTTTCTGCAATCTGGGCAGCAACACGGGGATGGTTAATTTCGGCCAGCATAATAACAAATTCGTCTCCGCCCAGACGGCAGACCGTATCTGTTGAACGAACACAGCTGGTTAAACGTTTAGCAACAGATTTAAGAAGTTCGTCACCTACCTGATGCCCCAGAGAATCATTTATCTGTTTGAATAAATCAAGATCCAAAAACATCAGAGCAAGCTGGTTTCCGTGCCGGCTGGCAAGACCGATAGCCTGTGAAAGTCTTTCTTTTAACAAAGAACGATTGGGCAACCCTGTAAGAGAATCATGCTGTGCCATATGTGCCATATTTAAGGTTGCTGTTTCAGCGGTCTCTTTCATGGTTTGAGCATTAATAGTTGAAATAATCAGCCTCTCGTTTGCTTCACGCAAATGATCTTTAGTAGCTGCATCCTGAGTTGCCTTAGCTAGTTCAAGCTCTTTTTCTGTCTTTTCGAGTTTTTTACGCAAAATGTCATTTTCTTCAAGCCGAAAAGCTTCCTTCTCCCGAAGATCGACAAGCTCCTCTCTGCGTGAAACTGCTTTTTCCCTGTCATGAACCGAGTATTGGCTGGAATCATCATTATCTTTTGAAAATTCTTCATATGCAAAAGGAAACGCAGATTGTTCGTCCGCTTTTGGTCTGTTTCGTTTTCCATTGCTTTTGTTTTTTTGATGGACCTGCCGGTCTCTGGACCGGTCTTTTTTGTTGGTCATACCAGCTTTCCCTTATCAATATTATCATTAGTATTCTTCTGAGACGGATGCCCGCCGAGAAGACCTTCGTAGTTACTGACCCGTTCACCTATAACTATTCCGTCGTCTGTTATTTCAAACTGGCGAATCTCATTGCTGTGGGAGCTGGCCCGAACTTTGACAACTGCCATAACACGCTGAAGACGGCTTTCCATTTCTATATAACGCTGAACAATAATGGCATCAGTTAGAAAAGCAGCACCATAAGGACTAAATCGCAAATCGGTATACCGGTCTTCGAGTTCAGACGTCAGAAGAACAGTAACACCAAGGTTGGATAATACTGCAACCATGCGAAACAGCGACTCACGAAAATTCTCACGAAAAGCCGGCGCTATTGCCAGTTCAAATCCGGACAACGAGTCAATTACTACCCTGGTTGCTTTCATCTCATGAATAAGGGTAATCAAATTCTGCACTATTTCGTCAATTGATAAATCCAGAGAGCGGGTATTGATAAGACCGATTTTCCCGGCATGAATCATATTATCAAGAGTTCGTACCCAGGACTGGCTTGGTGTTTGCTCAAATGCGACAATGACTCCTGGTTCGTTGCAGCGAACGCCTTCAGCAAGAAAAGCTGTGGCAAGTATGGTTTTGCCTGACCCGGAGGGCCCTGCGACAAGCATTGAATATCCCGAAGGTAATCCCCCGCCCAGCATTTCATCAAGATCCGGCACCCCCATGGAAACTCTTGTTTTGATGGGTGAGGTTGCCTCCGTTTCTCTGTTTGCTTTGGTATCACTTTTAACAATCGCTGCAGGATAAACTTCAAGGCCTTTTTCTGTTATCCTGAATGTGTGCATTCCCGGAAGAGTGTTTTTCCCCCTCATTTTCATCACCTGTATTTTGCGCACCATCGAATTCCGATCAATGTCCTGACTCAGGGAAATCAGACCGTCAGCTACAGTGAAAACAGGATGAGTATTAGTCTCAGAAAAATATTCCTGAATCAGAAATGTGGTGGCCTGATAACAGCTCAGCTGTATACCGAGTTGCTGGATAAAAAGCTGCAGGGTCATCGAACTTGTAGGTTTGGAGGTTTCCATCATTATTGAATGAAAAGAATCAACAAATATCAGTCCTGGAGATGTATCCCCTATTTCTTTTACAATTCCTTCAAGAATGGCTTCAAAGCTCCCCGTTGCAACGGCCTGTCCCAAACTGGCAAAACGGATCGAAGAATCGATTTTATCAAAATTGAAAAACGAAAACTGCTGTTGATATCTAAGCATCTTTAAAGTCGGCTCACCAAGTGCTGTAAAAAACAGTGCCGGTCGTTCAGGTGTTGCAAGCTCGAACATTATCTGGTTCGCGAGAGTCGTTTTGCCGCTGCCGGGGGCTCCGATAATCAAATTAAAAGAAAATTCCGGCAAACCGCCGCCCAGAATTGTATCCAATCCAGGTACGCCGGTAACTAGCTGACCGATGGTAACTCTCTGACTCATAATATTGTTCTCCTTTTTATTCATTGCGGACCTGGTGTCCAGGCTTTACTCAGCAGTCGACTGGTTAGTGATTCACCAATTAATGCTGCCAGCAGTTTAGTAAATGTTTCCAACAGTATACACGCGGCTTCTAATGCATCTGTCGCCTCGCAACCTGCCAGATATGCCTTTAAATCCGGAATGAGGTTGACGCTTTCTTCATTAAAATTTGATATTACCAGGTCTGGAAAAGTGGTTTTTGTAACGTAAATAGCGCGTCGGAAAAGAACATTGACCCCCTGGAAACCGAGCACAGGTTCAAGTTGTGCTGTCATTGCAAGCCATGTGGTGACGGCAGCATCGGCAATCGCTTCTGATTCACCGGAATCACCGCGATGAGTTAATATTGTTCTTTTTATGGCTTCTCGAAATAAATTATTATCATTTGATTCCATGTCAGCGCCACCACCTTGCTTCTTTATCATCCCACACGAAAACCTGAGATGGAATCTATGAGCCCAAAAACACCCAGTAACCATATAATCACTGCAATAATAACCACTGCATTAATAATCATTTTTATTGTAGCCTGCATCGGGATATAATTGTTAATAAGCCATAGAAGCACTCCAACGACAACAAGCGTTATCACCAATTGAATTAGCGGCATTTTACTATCCTTTCATATTATATTTATATGACTGCACTGCTTTCCCAAAAGGGATACAGAGTAGTC
>JBNJHE010000156.1:0-3955 GCA_051748205.1 Bacteroidota bacterium
AGTGAATGAATTTCTGGGAGCACTGGCCGTTTTTCTTTTCGCCGGGATGTCATATCAGCGGTTGAAGAAAAACCATAGAAAACACCATAAGTATGTGGCCACGGAAAACGACCCGGATTATTATACGGGCAACCAGAACTTTTTTGTGTGGTGGGCTACTTTTATGTGGCGCTATCTTACTGTAATTCAGATTATCATCATGGCAGCCCTTTATAACATTTTTGTGTGGGTGCTGAATATACCGGAACCGAATGTGATCGTATTTTGGATCGTTCCGGCGATCTTAGGTACTTTGCAGCTTTTTTATGTTGGCACCTACCTACCCCATCACCGCCCACATGAAGATTACATGCAACCACACAAGGCACGCACACAAAAGAAAAACCATCTGTGGGCTATGCTATCCTGTTATTTTTTCGGATATCATTACGAGCACCATGAATCGCCCAAAACACCATGGTGGCAACTCTATAAATCCAAAGAATAATGCTACAATCCAGACACATCCCGCTCTTTGTCCGCTTTTTTAACTATTATAGCCGGTTTATGATACGGCGTCATTTCCGCCAGGTCCGGTATCACGACGAAGTCCCCACCTCCCAAAAACCCTTACTGGTTATTGCCAATCATTTTAGCTGGTGGGACGGATTTTTTGTAGTCGACTATAATCATCGCTTTTTACATCGCAAATTTCATGTGATGATGCTGGAAGAGCAATTGTCCAGGCGCAGCTTTTTAAACAAAGCAGGCGCTTTTTCCATAAAAAAGGGAGGAAGGAACACTATAGAATCCTTACAATATGCGGCAACAATCATGGACAATCCAAAAAACCTTTTACTGATGTTTCCTCAGGGCGAGATACAATCGCAGCACCAATGCCGTTTTCATTTCGAGAAGGGAGTAAGCACGATCATCAACAACACAAAAACGCATCCGGACATTTTGTTTATGGCCCATCTTACAGAATATTACTCCAGCTCAAAACCATCGCTGGATGTATATAATCGCTTAAATTCAAAGTCCTTCACTAATATCAGGGACCTGGAGAACGCTTACACTGCATTTTTTTCTGAGTCCATCGAACGTCAAAAACCGGAATAATGAGCTTACTGGTTGGAATCATTGTTGTTTTTTTATTGATAAGGCTCATCATCAGCCTGGTCAATGTGCTGGCACAAACCCGTCTACCCCGACAAAAATGCCATATGCAAGCCCTGGTATCCGTATTGATTCCGGCCAGAAATGAAAGTCGCAACATTGCATCATTGCTCCAGCAACTTTCCCGCTCCACGTATCCACACCTTGAAATCCTGGTCTATGATGATTTGTCAACAGATAATACTGCAGACATTGTATTAGACTATGCCAGGTATAATAAGAACATAAAACTCATTCGGGGCACCACCCTACCCAATGGCTGGCTTGGAAAAAATCACGCATGTGATCAACTGGCCAGAAAAGCCAAAGGCGATTACTTACTATTTTTGGATGCTGATGTCACAGTTAAACAGGACTTACTCGCCAATGCGCTAAGCTACCTAAATTACCATAAGCTGTCATTACTTTCCCTTTTTCCGGTTCAAATCATGCAAAGCCCGGGAGAAAAAATAACAGTCCCCCTAATGAACTGGATTTTGGCTAGTTTACTGCCACTACCTTTGATACATAAAAGCAGACGAAGCTCCCTGGCAGCTGCCAATGGTCAGTTTATGTTATTTACAGCCAACAATTATCATCACAACCTATGGCATCAGCGTTTTAAACGTCAAGCGGTGGAAGACATCAACATTATGCGGGCAGTAAAACGACAGCAGCATAAAGGACATACGCTACTTTCAAACGGGCAGATACAGTGTAGAATGTACACGGGTTTTAGGGAGGCCATTAATGGATTTTCGAAAAACACGCATGAGTTTTTTGGGAAAAGCTATATCCTCATGACTGTATTCGCACTGATAAGCAGTTTTGGATTTATTCCCGTCTATTATTATGGCGGAATCCCAGGGCTGGGCTTTTATTTTTTCGCGGCCATCTTGCTGAGGCTTTTTACAAGTCTGGCAAGCCGGCAAAATGCTTTACGTAACATACTGCTATCCCCCTTTCAACAGTTTGCTTTACTAGCCATCACCTATAAATCAATGGTGAACAAATTCCGCGGTTATGGTGTTTGGAAAGGAAGGAAGATTTAAGATGGGCTGAGCCATGATGCGCCTATGACGGAACACATACCAGATGATTATAATGGAATTATAAACCACATTATCAATATGCCAGCACGAGAAGCTTCAAAGTATTTTTTCACAACAGCATTTGCAGTGTTGTTCCTTCTGCTTTCATCCGCAGACACTTCAGCCACACCTTTGTCATTTTATCAAAAAAAGATTTACAAAGCCTACATATCAGACGATATGTCCCTGTGGCGTCAAACAATGAACCAGATGGAAAAGGATCCCCAAAAAGATCAATCAGATTTGTTTTTGCTTCACCTTTCCATAACGCAATACGGCTATATCGGCTATTTGATGGGAAAAGAATATCATACATCAGCCAGGAAAACCATAGATAAGACCACTGTAAATGTCGAGAAGCTAAAATCATCGCGTTATGCTTCTGAGGCCTATGCTTTGCTGGCCGGTTTAAACGGATTTGAGATCGGGCTGGCGAAGCATAAAGCACCCTTTTTAGGGCGCAAGAGTGAGAAATATGTAGAAAAAGCCATCAATTTATCATCGACAAACCCAATGGGCTGGGTTGAAAAGGGAAATATCTATTATCACATGCCTGGATTTTTTGGCGGCAGCTACCAAAAAGCTATTCGCTATTACGCTAAAGCCGTTGGTAATTTCAGTAAACACAGCTATCTGCCCAAATGGCTCAAGCTAAATGCCCTGGTATGGCTGGGCAAAAGCTATGAAGCCAATGAACAATATGAGCAGGCACTAAAAACATATAAAAAGGCATTAGAAGTGGAGCCCGGGTTTTCATGGGTGAGAGATGAACTCTATCCACAATTAAAAAAGAAACTGTAATATACGCCGCCAGATTATGGCCTTACAAAAAGATTCCTTTTGCTTACCAGATTACTCCTTACTTTCGTCAGCCGCAGGGTTTATCAACCCGGGATCAGCCACGATTCTCCCCCCTCTTACTGTCGCTCCTAAAGCTATAGCTGCACTGATTACAACAGCATTCTTAATAATATACTGTCCTTCCAGAGTCAATCCATAAGGAATTTGAGTGAATACCTCCCCCGGGAAAATAAAGACCGGAGTAATGGTACCTATCATTTGTAGAAACAATAACGCCAGTGTCTCGCGTATGTATATCTTGAATATCAACCCAATACCGATCAATGTTTCCCAGACTGCCAGTGTATAAATAATGATGTTGTCTTCAAAAAATCCAAAAGTCAATACATCTATGGTTCGGATAGCCAGGCCCTGGGCAGGGCTAAGTCCAGGAAAAAACTTAAGTACACCAAACCAAAGAAAAACCACCCCCACACTAATGCGTAAAAAAGGAATACTCCAACGGGCCATCCATTCGGTGATCGGCTCATCATAACGTTCTATAATATCTTTTCTTTTCAGCATATCGCTTATTTTTTACTGTTTAATAAATAACAATAAAGCTCAACTAATGTTTTGTTAAATCTTTTTATGTTTTTGTTAAACAATAATCTGATACGGCCTGCTTTCTTAAACCCGCTATATAGTCAATCATAAAGCTATATGGCTATTTATAAAACAATATTATTTGTTTATCTTTTTGATTCATTTTATAAACACAATGGCATTTGGAGTGTTTCTCTCATCGAACAAAACGACTTTAGCGAACGAAGAGACTTAAGAGAACGAAGAGACTTAAGAGACTTAAGAGAACGAAGCGACTAAAAGACTGAGAGCCATAGAGAAACAAAGAACCCCGTTAAATCTACTCCTATCGTCGCATTTAA
>JBNJHE010000157.1:0-3949 GCA_051748205.1 Bacteroidota bacterium
TCTTTATTATTACGTTATCTCCGCCGTGCATACCACCAGCGGCGCCAGTCAGGAGTTCTCCGGCGGAGTTACAGTGCTGTACTGAGTAATGCGGCGATGCGATGATGCGATGATGCATTTTGTGTTTGTTGTACGGAGATGATTAAATGTGAGGAAGCGAATTGCCAGAAGGCTATGTCATTGTGCGGTGGGATTTCCGCCTTAGGTGGAGATTTAGGGATGCGCGCAGAGCGAGTTGGCGAGTTGGCGATGATGCGATAGGGCGAACGAAGAGACTTTGGAGAAGAAGTGAACAAGGAACCCCGTTAAATATGCTCCTGACGTCGCATTTAACGGGGTTCCTTGTTCATGGCAGGGCAAAGCAATTTTCCACTGGTAAAAGAAGGTGCTGTGTGGCGCGAACTAGTGGGCTTTTTGAATACGTCTGATGATAAATTACAATTTATGATGCAGGGGGACAGAGGCTAGTGAGCAGCAATTACGTGTGAATGTTTCGGGCTGGGATCCCGGTCTTTATTTTGTGCAGTTAAGTACGGAAAAAGGTATAATTTTCAGGAAGGTTATTGTTACGGAAAAAGACAAATAAGCATCCAATGGATGTAGATAATGGCTTTATTGTTAGTCTATAATTTATTATCAATACGCTCTTAACCCTTGCTCCAGGCATTCATGTTTCCAGATATCAAAATCGTGTTTGTTTTCTGGTGGGTTCGGTTTGTTTATAAGGTTTTTTAGGTCATTGTTGTTAATAGATGTACTATGAGCTGTTACTTTGTGATAATCATAAATTTTATGTTTGAGTTTGAGCTTTTTTGGTGGCATGATGAGCCTGCCTTCGTCTGCAAAAAGAAAATTTTCATACATTAATTGGTTTTTCTTTTTGTCTCTGATGTAATAGCATTCAGTAAGAACAGCATCAGGTTCCAGGCGTTGTGCCAGTATCTTACGGTATCCTGCTTTTTGAAACCGGTATTTGAAATAGAATGAGCAATAGTTAATGCCAATGTTAAAACCTTTTTCGCGGGCATACTCCATAATCTCAAGTGCAGCCAGTTCAGATTCCATTACAATAGGTCGTTCAGCTGCTATAAAAGTATAATTGCGTTTTTCCAGTTGAGGGGCATTATATGGCGTTAGGCGCATTTGATGGAGGTTAATCCGCGTTACTCCGGCATTGATGATTTCGGGTATCATGGATTTTAGCTTTTCTTTTTCTTCAGGAACAGCGGGAATTTCAATTGTGACATTGGGAATGAAGCCGGCAGCTCCACGAAGCTTTTCTATGCTGAATCCTGTAGCTCCAATATCAAAGCGTATTTCGTTTAATCCAGCTTGCCCCAATTTTTTGTAAATACTTGCATTGCCCAAAATACCATTGGTGTATATCCAAATGTATAAATCCGGAGAGCAACTATGGCGTAGTTCTCTGATGTAGGCCATAGTTTTTTCTTTAAATAACAATGGTTCCCCACCACTGAAGCTGGCACCCTGAAATCCAAAATAGTTGATATACTCTGCATAGGCTTCCGGTGTTTTAAATGTCAATCCCTGTGAAGTGGGCCAGTCGTCTTCTTTTTGAGCCGAAGGACAATAAAAACAGTTGGCATTGCATTTCCCGGTGATGAATAAGCAACTCCAAAGTCCCTGGCCACAGAGTTGGCAGCCGGGTGATATGTTTGTCAGATACGGCTTAGTGCCTTTGAATAAAGCATCCGCTTTGAAATTTTGCATTAGAGCATCTCGCTGTTGTTGATATTCAACAGCCTCATATGGGTTAAGCCAGCGTAGCGTGGAAAAAGCCTTGTAAGCCAGCTTGTGCTCATTTAATAAATCATTTAAATAACTGATATACGCATTCATGGTATCAACTAAAAAATTAAGGATAATGGAAAATATTCGGAAGGAAAAGCCAGATAATCACAGGTCAGAGTATACGTACAGGAAAAGCATAATCTTATCCTGACGCAGAAATCCAGGTGATGGAATATATCTCTTTGGCTGATTCATGGAGCAAAAATACCTAAAATCAATATAATTACTGAAAAAATATTTACATATAAATTGGTATTTTTGTGATTATGAAAACGGTTTTTACTCTTACACTATGCGTTGTATCTTTTTCTTTGTTTGCACAGTGCGATTCGGCTGAGATTTGCAAAACTGTGGAATGGAGAATGCATAGCAATGCCGGGAGCTACAACAAGGCTATTAAATGCCTGAATCGCGACCTGGAAAAGGCAGAAAACAAACATCAAAAGCATAGTATTCTCTGGCACCTGGGGCAGATGTATGCCTGTAATAATGAGTATGATACAGCGATTGTTTTTATGCAGAAATCCACTCACTACATGGTATATTTTATCGACAGGCAGTTCTACTGGTATTATCGGGGAACCATGGCTTTTCTGAAAAGGGACAAAAAGAAACTTCACAAATACTACATGAAGCTATGGCCATATAGAAATGGATATTACAGAAAAAATGCTGTGATGTTGAAGAGCTTGTATGATGATTTTGAAAAGCCTTATAGGGAGATATTTCAAAAACAAAGATTAAATCAGGTGCTTCCCGGTATTTAAATGCTTAAGGGGTGGAAACGGAAGAAAAAAAGGCTGCTCAATAAGAGCAGCCTTTACTATGAATTAAGTTCATTTATTCCACAATAGTAATCCAGCCGTGTTTGTCTTCCACGTCACCATACTGAATGCCTTGTAGTTGTTCGAATAGTTTGGTAGAAATAGGGCCGGGTTTTCCGTCTTTGGAAATTACATATTCCTTACCGGAGGTTCTGTCAAGGATTTTTCCAACCGGTGAGATAACGGCAGCTGTACCACAGGCGCCGGCTTCTTCAAAGGTTTCCAGCTCTTCAACCGCTACCGGACGCCGTTCTACCTTTAGCCCTAAATCTTCTGCCAGTTGCATCAGGGATTTATTGGTGATGGAAGGCAGAATAGATTCCGATTTGGGTGTAATATAGGTGTTGTCTTTAATCCCAAAGAAATTAGCCGGACCTGCTTCATCGATATATTTCTTTTCTTTGGCATCCAAAAAGATGGAGGCAGCATAACCCTCGTCATGTGCTCTTTCTCCGGCACGCAGGCTGGCGGCATAATTGCCGCCCACCTTCAGACGTCCTGTGCCTTGAGGTGCTGCCCGGTCGTAGTCTTTGGCAATTTGCATGTCAACCGGCTTGAAGCCTTCTTTAAAATAGGGCCCTACCGGTAATACAAAAACAGCAAACAGATATTCATCGGCAGGCTTTACTCCTACTCGTGCGCCCGATCCAATCAGTAAAGGACGTATGTATAACGAAGCTCCTGTCCCATGAGGCGGTACATATTCTGCGTTTAATTTTACTACTTTTAAAATGGCTTCCTTAAAGATTTCTTTGGGCACTTCTGCCATCATTATGCCTTCAGCAGAGTTTTTCATCCGCTGCCAGTTTTCTTCCCAACGAAATAAACGGATATTACCCTCTTTATCACGGAATGCTTTCATGCCTTCAAAGGCTTCCTGACCGTAATGCAGGGCTGTTGCGGCCATGTGAATGTTGATGTATTCTGATGAGGATGTTTCCAGCTCTCCCCATGCTCCATTGCGGTAATAGCAACGTACATTGTAATTTGTCTTTTGGTAGGCGAAGGATAGCTCCTTCCAGTTTATATCTTTCATAAATATTGTTTTTTTTGTGTTTTTATTTTGACGCTAAATTACAAAATTCTGCAATTCTATGCATAAGTTCTGCTATTGAAATGCGGTATAATAACAGATTCTGTTGTATTTTTGTTTGTTCGAATTTTTGAATAATAGTGGTTTTGACAGGATTATGACGAGTAAATTTTGACACACACGCGGATGATTAAATGCGAGGAGGCGAACTGCCAGAAGGCTATGTCATTGTGCGGTGGGATTTCCGCCTTAGGCGGAGATTTAGGGGTGCGAGTTGGCG
>JBNJHE010000158.1:0-3900 GCA_051748205.1 Bacteroidota bacterium
TATGGGTTCCGCTAGGGCTTTCCCCAAATTTTTACGCTCCTGATAGATCTCATTGTCTGTCCCCCGGGAGAAATAAATCCGTTCAAAAGAACAGGCTTTCCTTTCGGTAGGCTCCTGAAACGGCTCATAAATGATATCTCCGTTGCGTTTAACAATCAATATATAGCCGGGATCAATTTCTTTAACGCGCTCAGCAGGCACATTAAAAGCCGTCTGAATAACGGGACGCTCGGAAGTAGCCACGACAATTTCATCATCCTTGTAATAATAAGCAGGACGTATCCCTGCAGGATCACGCATAACAAAAGAGTCGCCATGGCCTATCATACCGGAGATCGTATAACCACCATCCCAATATTTCGCAGACCGGGTGATAAGCTTCAAAACATCCAGCTCACTTGCTATCAATCCTGAAATCTCTTTTTTGCTATAGCCTTGTTCTTTATATTTTTTGTAAAGCTCTTCATTCTCTCTGTCAAGAAAATGGCCGATTTTTTCCATCACCGTAACCGTATCTGTCGTTTCTATCGGATGCTGGCCTATACTGACGAGATTATCAAAAAGTTCGTTTACATTGGTCAGGTTGAAGTTCCCGGATAACACCAGGTTGCGGGTCATCCAGTTATTATGTCGTATAAAAGGATGCACATTATTGATATCGTTCTTTCCAAACGTTCCGTAGCGCAGGTGTCCCATTAAGACTTCCCCTGTATAAGCTACATTTTGTTTCAACCATTCAATATCGCGTAAACGCGCGGAATTCCCCTGTGTCTTCTCATCAATCTCCTGATAAATACTACCGAAGATATCTTTGATCGGGTTGGCATCATTGGAGCGGTAGCGGTCGATATATCTTTTGCCCGGTTCAAGACCAAGCTTAAGACTTGCTATCCCTGCTCCGTCCTGTCCACGGTTGTGCTGCTTTTCCATAAGCAGATACATCTTATTCAAACCATAAGTGCTTGTACCGTATTTGGACAGATAATATTCCTGAGGCCGCAGCAACCGCAAAAAAGCTATGCCGCATTCGTGTTTAATTGCATCACTCATAACGAACTTTCTTTAAATTGCAAAAATAGTCTTTTTTCATTTCTTTTCAGAACGAACAACAGACTGACTACCCTGTTTAGAAATATTTTGTAAAGATACCGTAATTGACATTGTTCATGCATTAATTGCAGGCTAAAAGTCGCAAATATCGCAAAGCAAAATACAATAATGACATTGCTACTATTTTGAAAAATTAAACATAGGAAGTGAATGCAATCGTAAAATACAAATAAACTATAGTTTTTCCTGTATATTTGAATCCCTATTTGATAAAACAAGCAGAAATAACTTTTTATTTTTGAAAAAATGCAGGCTTTGTAAATCTAAATGAGTAATAAGATGAAGAAAATCGCTCTCCACTGGCAAATTCTGATCGCCCTTGTTCTGGCAATCCTCTATGGAATGTATTTCAGCACATCATATACTATCAATCAGACGAAGCTGGACAAGATGAAAAAGACCGGGAAAGACAGTGTTTTGATCAGCAACCTGAGCTCATTCAAAGGAGAAACCTGGGATACAAAAACTGCTTTGATCAAAGATATAAAGCCAGAGTTAGGAGCTGAGTATTTTCGTCAACACAGGAAAGAGATTATCGAAGCTGCATATGACAATGAAGCCGTATCGTACATAAGCTGGATGGGAGATTTGTTTTTGCGCGCTCTGAAGATGCTGATCATTCCATTGATCTTAAGTTCTATTGTCTCCGGGGTGGCAAATATTGGTAGCGGCGATAATCTGGGACGACTCGGGCTGAAAACCATCGGTTACTATCTGATGACAAGCACATTTGCCATTGTCACCGGTCTTTTGCTGGTGAATTTGATCAAACCCGGTGTTGGAGCAGACCTCAGTTTGATGCAGGAAGTAGAAGACCTGGGTGAATACAAAGGGCTGGGACAAATTTTGATTGAAATTGTTCCCGAAAATATCTTTGAAGCTCTGACAAACAGCAATATGCTTAGCATCATATTTTTTGCTATTCTTTTCGGATTTTTTATTACCCGCGTCAAGCCTAAGCCTAAGCAAACATTAACAGACTTCTTCAATGCTGCTTTTGATGTAATGATGAAGATCACCTTATGGGTTATCCGCTTTACACCTCTTGGGATTTTTGGGATAGTCGCAAAGGTTGTCGCCGATCAGGATAATTTGGGGCAATTAGTTAGCAGTATGGGAATTTACATGATCACGGTTTTAGGAGCCCTGCTTATCCATGCATTCATTACGCTGCCATTGTTGCTCCGCGTTGTCGGCAAAGTAAATCCTTTTAAACACTTGTCTGCCATGACAACACCTGTTTTAACAGCCTTCTCAACATCTTCATCAGGAGCAACCCTGCCGCTGACCATGACAGCTACAGAAGAAAACAGCGGTGTCAGCAAAAAGATCACCAGCTTTACATTACCCTTAGGGGCAACCATAAACATGGACGGAACAGCTCTATATGAATGCGTTGCTGCCATGTTCATTGCTCAGGCTTACGGCATAGACCTGAGCATCACTGAACAGATCGTCGTTGTAATCACAGCTTTGTTAGCGTCAGTGGGAGCCGCTGCTATTCCAATGGCCGGACTGGTGATGATCACAGTGATTCTTTCTGCAGTAGGATTGCCTTTGGAAGGTGTAGGACTGGTTTTAGCGGTAGACAGAATACTCGATATGTTCCGGACAGCTACCAATGTGTGGAGTGATAGCTGCGGAGCTACGATAATAGCTTCATCAGAAGGAGAAGATCTAAAAGTAAAATCATGATTTAAAGCCTTTGATCAATTTACTTTTCACAGCAGAAAAAATGACCCCGATGAAACAGAAAATGGTTTCACGACATAAACCATCAATGACTACTAATGACAACAAATCACCATCAATGAAATCATCTTCCATGCGACTATTTCCGTTTTTTCCGAAAGAACTCCTGCAGCAAGGTTTTGCTTTCATTGGCCATAACTCCGCTTTTCACTTTTGTGGACGGATGCAACAGGTTTTCATTGTATAAAGTATATCCTCTTTTCTCATCTTCGGCACCATAAACCAAACGGCCTATCCGGCTCCAGAATGCTGCTCCCGCGCACATCGGACAAGGTTCCAGTGTAACGTAAAGCGTACATTCTTCTAAAAACTTACTTCCCAGATAATCGGAGGCAGCAGTAAACGCCTGCATTTCTGCATGAGCTGTAACATCACGGAGTTGCTCCGTTAGATTATGTGCCCGCGCAATGACCTGATTATTACAAACGATAACAGCACCTACCGGGATCTCGTCTTTTTCAAACGCTTTTTCTGCTTCCCGGTAGGCATCCCGCATAAAATCCTCATCATTAGGCTGTAATAGTCCCATAAACCATTTTTATCCGGTAAAAACAGGTATACATTCTACCATAGATATCTTATACCCAATGCAGTTCCCCAGCCCAGTCCGGCATTATCGCCTACAATGTCAAGGCCCGGCCTGAAATCTATACTTAAAAGCAGCGGTACATCCAGGTCACTGAAATCATACTCCAGTCCTATTTGTCCGGCAATACCAATATTGATATAATCATCATCATCCTTATCATCATACTCAAAAAAGCCTACATTACCTCCTGCTCCGTAATACCAATTAAGTCCTTCGTTAATATTCTCAACCCAATGGTATAGGCCAAAAAGATACAAGCGGTTGTGATGATCATTTCCGCCAAAACCTAAGTCGAATTCCAGACGATTAGACTCACTTAATCCATGCTGATAAGATATCTCAGCTCCATTAATATCGCCATCTCCGCCCAAACGTAATCCTAAGGCTTTGGGATTTACCTGTGCATTGGCAAATAAACTAAAGCCCAGAATAATGCCAACAATTAATAC
>JBNJHE010000159.1:0-3880 GCA_051748205.1 Bacteroidota bacterium
GCTTTAATAAGACCGGTTAATTCAATATTGCTAAAATTAAACCCCACATTGCCCACCAGACTCAGTGTAAGCCCGGCTACAAGTAAACCAATACCACTAATTCCGGCTACACCAAAGCCGGGGATTACAAAAATCTCTACCGCTATCAAAACCAGTCCTGCAATAAATAAGAGAATCTCCCAATGTTCCGCCAGCCCTTCCAGATACAAAGGTGCAAAATACAGTATAGCTGCAACAACAGCTGTCAGCAAAGCAAAACCTACTCCGGGGGTTTGCAATTCAAAATAAATCCCCCCGATGATCAACATGATCAGAATACCATTGATAAAAGGGCTTATCAAAAAGCCAATAATCTTATCTACTGCATCAGGTTCATATTTCAGAGTTTCATATTCATCAAAACCATAAGCCCGTATTACCTCATCTATGTTTGAGTAAATTCCCTCACAAAATCCATTTTCTTTAGCCTCGGAAGCCGTAAATGTCAACACTTTACCGGAGTCCACAACGCCCTCCACATACACATCCGGATCGACCATCGCCTCTGCTATTTTGGGGTCCCGGCCTGTGCTTTCAGCCGTGGAACGCATGGTAGAACGCATATAAGACTGGTATTTATCCGGGGCTGCTTCCTGATTTTGGTTGACTACCGTAGCAGCTCCTATATTTCCACCCGGTTTCATGTAAATACTGTCGCTGGCTATGGAAATTAAAGCTCCGGCAGATGCCGCATTATTGTCAATATAGACAATGACAGGAATTTTACTATTGAGGATTTTAGTCCTGATGGAATCGGCTGTCTCCACCATCCCTCCATAGGTATTCATGTGCAACAAAATCAGGTCAGCATCTTTTTCTTTAGCTTCACGGAAGTTTTTTTGGATCATCCGTAAAACGGGCGGAGCAATTTCTTCTTTTATATCAACAATATAAACGAGCTTGCTGCCCTGTTGCGCACTGTCTGTTTTTTCTTCAGAATAGATAGAATCAGACATCTGCTGTGATGTATCTGCAACTTGCTCTTCAGGCACATTTTGTGCAAAGAATTGAAGTGCGGCAAAAAGAAAAAGAAACTGTAATACTAATGGCTTCATTATGTTTTTGTTTATGTTGATTAGATTAAAAAAGCATCATCACTTTTTTACTTTGTGAATAGCATCAATGATTGTACCATCAACCCATTTCACCACCCCTACTATTTCATCCTCAAGTTTTGGTTTCTCCGGAACACCGCAGATATCTTCCGCTTCTTGTTTTAGTTCTTCAATAGATTTCAGAGGTAATCCGGACTCTTGAACTTTCTCTATCAGGTCTTTTCTATTCGGATTCACCGCAATTCCCCGTTCAGTAACAATCACATCAATCAGTTCACCGGGACCGCAAAGCGTTGTCACTTCATCGCGGATGACGGGTATCCGGTCACGAAACAAAGGAACCGGCAGTATGGTTGTCCGGGCAAATAAACAGTTTTGCCAGCCTCCAATGCCATGTAACATATAACCGTCTGAATGAGTTACTACATTGGCATTAAAATTCACATCCACCTCTGTGGCACCTAACATCACTACATCCACCATGGAAGCAAAATTCCCTTTCCCATGATAGTTATAGCTTGTAAACGGACTTGTATTGACATGATTGGGATTTTCCCGCATCGATCGTACACCTTCCAGATCGAAGGTTTGACCATCCAGAATATAATCTGCCAGTCCTTCTTCCAGCATCTTCACAGGATATTTATTCGACCCGGCACGGATAAACCGTGCTTTGATATTTCTCTTTCGCATCATATCGGCAAAGAACTCTCCAACAGCCAAAGATGTTCCTCCGGCTCCGGATTGGAAAGAAAACCCATCTTTGATAATTCCTGCGGCATCACAAAACCGGGCTGTTAGGTCAGCGATTTTCAACCGGTCCGGGCTTTTTGTTATCCGCGTAGTACCCGAAACGATTTTTTCCGGAATACCGACTTTATCCACTTCCACGGTAAAATCAACCAGGTTTCCGTTGATTTGCCATGGGATACATGGAAAATCGACTAAATTATCCGTAACTACGATCACCCTGTCCGCATATTGTGCATCGGCGAGCGCAAACCCCAGCAAGCCACAAGCCGCTTCACCGTTGACGCCATTAGCGTTACCAAAGGCATCAGCTGCCGGTGCGGCAATCACAGCGATATCAATATGAACTTCGCCGTCCTGAACCGCCTGGTAACGTCCACCATGGGAGCGCAACACTCCCGTGCCTTTCATATTCCCTTCCGAAGCATACCGGCCCAGCGGCCCGTTCATACTACCTTCGATCCTGTTAATAACACCATTTTCCATGTGGTCAATCATAGGTTCATGACACGGAAAAGAGGCCGACGGAAACCAGCGAAGGTCTTTTGCTCCCAGTTCGGCAGCTATATCAAAAACCTGATTGGCTATAACATCGCCATTTCTGAAATGATGATGTGTAGAAATTGTCATCCCGTCTTTAAGACCGGATTTTATTAAAGCCTCTTTGAGTGAAGGCTGGCGCTTATCTCCGTCATCCGGATAATCGATACAACTTCTATTAGGCGGTGCATACTTATGTCCTGTTGGCTTGTGTTTTCCTACGCCTTTGAAAGGTATATGTTTCTCCCCGTTTATTTCTTCAGGGACAATGCGCCCTGCTGCATTGCGGGTTAGTTTATCGTATTTTTTCACCATAGTATACTTTTTTTAATCTTCGCTATTCCAATTTTCACTTAGTAATCCTGTTTTTACAGCCACATCGATCTGCCGTTGTGCTCTTTTCACCACAGGTGGATCAATCATTTTAGAACCTAAAGCCACCACGCCATGTCCCTGTTCTTTAGCCTCCTGAAAAGCCAGGTATATTTTTTTGGCTTTTTCCAGTTCTTTTTCTGAAGGAGCAAAAGACTCTTTAACAATAGGAACCTGTCGGGGATGGATGCATCCCATTCCTTCAAATCCAAGCTGCTTAGAACGGAGTACATTTTGCCTGAGTGCTTCCGTGTCGTCAATATTGGAAAAAACCGAATCGATAGGTTGGATTTTAGCGGCTCGGCAGGCATTAACGACCTGACTTCTACCATAAAAAGACTCTATACCTTCATCGGAGCGCAGTGTTCCCAAATCTGCCGTATAATCCTCTAATCCGATAGCCATAGCAACTATGTTATCGGCGGCGGTGGCTATCTCGTAGGATTTTATAACCCCCAAAGCACTCTCAATTATTGGCATCAGCCAGACCGGAGTATCGATATTGTGTGTCTTTTTCAATTCCTCAATCCTGGCATTAACCGATTTTATCTGCTCTTGCGATTCGCATTTGGGTACCAAAATCAGATTAACACCATGCGGGACAATAAAATCCAGGTCATATATTCCTTGCGGGACCTGGTTGATGCGCACCATACGCTCAGCTCCGTAAAACTTGAGATTCCTTAAGGCATTGCGTACCAGAAACCGTGCTTCATACTTTTTGTCGGGCGCTACCGCATCTTCAAGGTCTAAAATTAATCCGTCCGGATGATGCACACCCGCATTGAGCATTAACTTGGGCGAGTTGCCCGGTAAGTATAGTCGTGTAAAACGATAACGTTCCCGGACACTTGGTTTGGTGTTTTCATCCCTGAAAGGCGGAAGGAAGCTAATGTCTTTTTGGGTCACTTTCTTCAAAGCAGCTTCCAGCCGGGCTTCCAGCACAAAATCCAAAGCTCCCGTGTCTTCTATCTGAATAACTCCATGAGTAAATTCAAAGGTTTTAGCTACATCTTCTGCCAATGTCCGGATATGATTGCCATAAAGTGTATCCACCTTGCTGTTAAGATGTATCTGCAGCGGCTCATCTCCGGGGATGACCTCAACATAACAGTCTGACCTGA
>JBNJHE010000160.1:0-2018 GCA_051748205.1 Bacteroidota bacterium
CACTAATTTCCTTTAGCTGACCATAAATAGAGGCCGCTTCATTGTATAAGTCTATAGAGTAATTATCTTTTACTTTTCTGGTATTCTGAAATAAAGAAAGAGGCCGATCTAAAAAGCCTTCAAACTGCTGATTTTTATCGTTTTTACCCCTAACCCCTAAAGGGAGAATGCTAAAAATCAGCAGTTTAAAAAAAGTCCCCTTCAGGGGATTTAGGGGTCTTAAGGCTTTTTAGACTGCACTCATTAATCTCTGATCAAAAAATGGATGTTCTTTTACGTCATCATACAGTCTCAAAAGCTGGAAGCCAAAAAAGCGCCACCAGCTATAACTGCAATGATAATCCATAATACAATTCCTATGGCAATAAAGATCAAAGTAGCTTTGGCCCAATTGGCTTTACTGGTTTTCGTGCTATCGCCGAAACCCCATACAAATAGCATAATCAGATTTACCAGCGGAATAGCCGATATAATCATTGTTATAACCCATTCGCCTAATGAAACAGGATTGTTTTCACCGTTTTGCCTGTATTGCTCATGCTGTTGGTGGTTACTGTTTTGATTTTGAGGCTGTTCTTGATTTGAATTTTGAAAAGGTGTGTTTGATTGTTCCATACGTCTTATTTTTAATATTCATGATAAAATTAATGTTTTTTATTCAAAAAAAAATTATATTTATAAAAAAAAATTATGGATAATTATTATGATATTCCTCAGCCGGAATCAATTGATAATCATAGCAAAGAGCAGGCCATGGCCTCGTATATGATGATGTTTTTCTCAATGGCAGCCGGTTTGCCTTTGCCTGTTATTAATCTTATTGCCAGCTTTGTGTATTATAGCTTTACAAAAAAGAAAGGCCGTTTTGTGCATTTCCATGCCCTGCAATCTTTGTTAAGTCAAATTCCCTTAACTCTTCTCAATGCTTATGCTGTTATCCGGCTTCTTATTATGCTTTTTTCAACATCTTCATTCCCTGCACTCAGTGATGCTTTTATCGGTTATCTGATCACTGTTGGTGTTTTCAACCTTGTTTATATAATTTTTAGTGCCATTGCTGCAGTAAAAGCATATAAAGGTAGAATGTATTATTTTGTTTTTTTCGGACGGATTGCATACCACAACACTTTTCGCATGAAAGATGAAGGAATGGATGACTTGAGCAACCCGGCTCGCAATGTGCCACCTAAAATGTAATTCCTATGAAGAAAATATATCGAGATATACTTATCTTACTGGCTGCCCTTGTTATTACCTGGCTTGTCTTTTTTATTTTGATACGTAAAGACACCGGAAAAAATCAATCACAGCAAAATCAATCACTGATTTCTACAACAAAAGAAGAAAAAATTGCCAAAGCATTGCGGAAAAATGTTTTCGCACGCTTCGATACAATCAGTAATCCTGTGTTAGATGCTGCTATTGATTCTATAGAACAGAGATTGACAAAGCATAGTGACAATGATTACAATATCTTTATCCTACAGGATTCTACTGTAAATGCATTTGCAACTCTTCGTGGAGATATTTTTCTTTTTACAGGTCTTATTGAATATACATCGTCATCGGAAATGCTGGCCTCTGTGATTGCTCATGAGATGGGACATATTGAAAATAAGCATTTTGTCCAACGCATGAGCCGGCAAATCGGCCTGCAAACTGTGATTTTGATTTTTGCAGGAGGGAATGCAGGGACGATTACTCAACTTGCTCAAAATTTGCTTACAATGCGGTATAGCCGGGAGCAGGAGCAGGAAGCTGATAAAGCTGCCATGGTAATGCTTGCGGAAGCAGGTATCAATCCGCAAAATCTTACACGCTTTTTTCTTAAACTTACTAATAGAAATTCCAAATATGAAGGGGAGTACATGGAGTTATTTATGTCACACCCATCGCTGAAAAATCGTATACAAGCTGCTAGCGTCTATAAAACCGGTAAAGAATTTCATGAAATTCCTTTTAATCTGGACTGGAATGAAGTTCAGCAGGCTATCAATAGTAGAGACGCACGGCCGTGC
>JBNJHE010000160.1:2118-3848 GCA_051748205.1 Bacteroidota bacterium
GCTATCAATAGTAGAGACGCACGGCCGTGCGTCTGGAACTGTCTATCGATTTGCCAGATTCCCACGTAGAGACGCACGGCCGTGCGTCTGGAACAAAAATAACCTATTTCCCTTACGGTGATGGAAGTTTAATTGTTGCAGTGAATAATGAAGTTGAGAATGAGTATATTGAGATTTTTCTCATCCTGGGCGCTTTCATGGATTGCCACAGATCGATTGGATATAAGAAATAATAACCCGTCTGGAACAATTTTTTTTGACAAAATTTTTACTTTTGTTGTCAGAATAAACCTTTTTTTTTAATGGTAACTTTTCTGGTAGCAATTACGGCCCTAATTTTAGGGTATTTGATTTATGGCCGATTTATTGATCGGTTTTTTGGTGCTGACGCATCAAAGGAAACGCCGGCATACCGGCTAAATGACGGTGTTGACTTTATCCCGATGCCGCGTTGGAAAGTCTTCATGATCGAGTTTTTGAACATCGCCGGGCTGGGTCCTATATTTGGCGCCATACTGGGTGCTATGTATGGCCCCATCGCGTACTTATGGATTGTGCTTGGTTGTATTTTTATGGGGTCGGTTCATGATTATTTTTCAGGTATGTTATCTGTAAGGAACGACGGCGCCAGTTTGCCGGAGCTCATTGGGAAGTATCTGGGGCCGGTTATTCAACAGGTGTTGCGGGTCTTTACGGTGCTTCTGCTAATCTTCGTTGGAGTGGCTTTTGTTACTGGTCCGGCAGGTTTGCTTGCTGACCTTACCTCGGGCGGAAAGATGATCTGGCTGTATGTTATTTTTGGTTATTATCTGATTGCTACTTTGCTGCCTATTAATAAGATTATCGGAAAGGTATATCCTGTATTTGGTGTGGCACTATTGATTATGGCCGTAAGTATTGCCGGTGTCCTTATCTGGAAAGGAGCTACAGGAGATATGGCTATGATGGAACTGACTTCTTCCACTTTCAAAAACTGGCATCAACATCCGGATAAAAATATCTTGTTTCCAATGATGTTTATCGTGATCTCCTGCGGTGCGATTTCAGGGTTTCACTCTACCCAGGCACCCATGATGGCCCGGTGTCTGAAAAATGAAAAACAGGGTCGTCAGGTATTTTATGGTGCCATGGTTGCTGAAGGTATTGTGGCCATTATCTGGGCTACTGCGGCCATGAACTATTTCGGTGATGTGAATTCCCTGAATGCAGCCATGGCTGCCAATGACTATAATGCTGCCTGGGTGGTAAATGAAATCAGCCGTAGCTGGCTTGGCAAGGTGGGTGCTGTGTTTGCCATTGTTGGTGTTATTGCCTTGCCCATTTCTACCGGCGATACGGCTTTTCGATCCGCCCGTCTTACGATCGCTGATATTTTTAAGCTAGAGCAGGGTGCAGTGAGTAAGCGACTGATGGTTTCAATCCCGCTATTTGTCCTTGGATTTGCCCTCTCGCAGCTTAAATTCGCTACCGTTTGGAAGTATCTGGGGCTATCCAATCAAATCCTTGCTGCTGTTGTGCTTTGGATGGCGGCTATGTATCTGGCTATGAACAGGAAATTTCACTGGCTATTGTCTGTTCCGGCTACTTTTATGACCATGGTCTGTGCAACCTATATCCTGGTGGCACCATACAAAAATGGCGGATTATTCCTTGATCCTTCTATAGGATATCCCATAGGTGCTGGTATTGGGATTTTGACTTTTGGCTTGTTTTTGTTTTCTGCTCAGAAA
>JBNJHE010000161.1:0-3844 GCA_051748205.1 Bacteroidota bacterium
AGTGTGCTAAAAGCAGAAGATTTAAAGCGTATCCCTTTTACTTTGCTTGTCGGACCGGACTTAAAAGTAACGTTTATGGATCATAAACGTTCCGTAGTCCATATTGCCAAAGAAGCAGGTGAAAAAATTAATGACATGTATCACGGGGAGCTTAAAGCCGATATGGATGTACTTATCGCCGGAGCTATTCTTGCTGATGTGGGAAAGCTACTGGAATATGTGCTTGATGAACAAGGCAATGCTATTCAGGGAGATTATGGTAAATACCTCAGGCATCCTTTCAGTGGGGTTTCTCTCGCCGAAGAAGCAGGAGTGCCGCCAGAAGTTTGTCATATTATAGCAACTCACGCCAAAGAAGGCGACATGGTGAAAAGAACAACGGAAGCTTATCTGGTGCATCATGCTGATTTTATGACCTTTTTACCGTTTAAAGAACGCCTGGAAATAAAAAAATAAGAATTTAAAATTGATATTACCATGGGGAAAACACTAATTGAAAAAATTCTGGCAAACCATTCAAACAAAGAAGAAGTAAATCCGGGAGAAATTATTGATATTGCGATTGATACACGGGTAGCAAGAGACTTTGGAGGTGCTAACGTCGTTAAAAATCTGGAAAATCATAATTTATCTGTTGATGATACTGAAAAAACATTTTTTACTTTTGATACGAACCCTGGTGGCAGCGATCAGAAATATGCTGCTAATCAACAGTATTGTCGGCTTTTTGCACGGCGGAATAATATAAAAATCTTTGATATCAACAAGGGGATAGGGACACATCAGGCTATAGATGACGGACTGGTTTGGCCGGGGAGTACTTTTGTTTCCACGGACTCACATTCCAATATCATGGGAGCTATCGGAGCTTTTGGCCAGGGACTTGGCGATAAAGATATGGCCGCTGTCTGGGCTTATGGTTCTATCTGGTACAAAGTGCCTCCCTCGGTAAAACTCAATTTTCAGGGAAAACGTCCGGCAAATGTTACTGCAAAGGATATTGTTTTAAATCTGCTTTCCCGTTTTGGTGCAAGCACATTGTTGGGAACAGCTGTGGAATTTACCGGTGAATCAATTGAAAAGCTTTCCCTGGATGAGCGTATTACAATTGCTTCCATGGGTACCGAAATGGGAGCCATCAGTTTGTTATTTACACCCAACAATCATATTCTGGAAACACTAAAACAACGTTCCGGTAATGAATATCAGATGATCCAGGCCGATGATGATGCGCAATACAGAGAGGAATATCAGATCAATATTGAAGAATTTGAACCCATGGTTGCCAGACCGGGACATCCGCATGATGACGTGGCTTTAAAAAACCTTGAAAAAACAAAAATTGACTCCGCATTTATTGGTTCCTGCACAAATGGCAGGATGGAAGATTTACGCGTAGCTGCCGCTATTTTAGAAAATCGCAAAGTGGCCCCGGGCGTAGTTCTGAAAATTGTTCCTTCCACAGATGCTATCTGGCAACAAGCTATGGAAGAAGGTTTGATTGCTACGTTTAAAGAGGCAGGAGTACTGGTTTCTAATGCAGGTTGTGCAGGTTGCGCAGCCGGCCAGGTCGGACAAAATGGCCCCGGAGAAGTAACCATATCTACAGGAAATCGCAATTTTGCCGGAAAGCAAGGCAAAGGAGAAGTGTATCTGGCTTCACCGGCTGTAGTGACCGCAAGCGCTGTTGCCGGTTATATCACTACTCCGGATCAAATCCCGGAGGAACCCATGGTTTTTGATAGTGAACCGATAGACACCGGAAAAGATACCGCCGGAAAATCTAAAACGCAAGAAAAGAAAAAGCCTACGGTAGTGGAAGGCAGAAGTTGGTTCGTTGATAAAGATGATATTGATACAGACATGATTTTCCATAATCGTTATCTGCATATCACCGATATGCATGAAATGGGACAATATACATTTGATAATCTGGAAGGATGGGAAGATTTTTCCGAAAAAGCCCAACCCGGCGATATTATTGTTACGGGTAAGAATTTTGGTGCCGGTAGTTCCCGCCAACAAGCAGTAGACTGCTTTAAATCCCTGGGGATAACTTGCATTTTAGCTCAATCTTATGGAGCTATTTATGAAAGAAATGCTATTAACGCTGCAATGCCGGTACTTACTTATGACCCTAAAGCTCTTCAGGAAATTGATTATCAAAATGGAGATAAGGTGCGTGTTGATTTTATTAATGGAAAGATTACCAACCTGAAAAATAACAAGACAGCTGCTATTGATCCATTTTATGATGTTCAGCATGATATCTACCAAAGAGGGGGGTTGCTGAATGGATAGTTTTTTTTAATTTTGTGCGGAAAACCATAACAAAAATTATGGTAGTCAGAAATCTATTTATAAACTGACCATCTATAAGATGTTATTGCACAGAGCAATTCGATAATGGCCGGTTTGCACAAATGATAAAAAAACAAAAAATGAAAAAAACAGCATTTAATGCGAAGCACAGAGCTTACGGCGGAAAAATGGTTCCTTTTGCAGGTTTTGAAATGCCGGTACAATTTGAAGGTGTTACTGCTGAACATATGACCGTACGAGAAAAAGTTGGTGTCTTTGATGTTTCACACATGGGTGAATTTTGGTTCAAAGGTCCCAAGGCCAAAGATCTGATGCAGAAAATAACCGTTAATGATGTGAATAAACTCGACGATGGACAGGTGCAATATACGTGCATGCCCAATGAAAAAGGAGGGATTGTCGATGATACGCTGATTTATCGGTTTTCAGAAGATAAATGGATGATGGTGCCTAATGCAGCGAATATCGACAAAGACTGGGATTGGGTCAGTAAAAATAATACTGAAGGTGTGGAATTAATCAATGATTCTGATAATCTAGCTCAGTTAGCTGTTCAGGGCCCGGATTCAATAAAAGTTATTGATAAGCTTGTGGATTTTGATATTGCTGAACTTGGATTTTTCCGCTCAACAGTGACAAAAGTTGGCCCTTGTGATGAGGTTATCCTTTCGCAAACAGGATATACCGGTTCAAAGGGATATGAATTATATTTTCCCAATGAATACGGAGAACAGATCTGGGATCTCATTTTTGATGCAGGCAAAGAGTTTGACATTAAACCCATAGGCCTGGCTGCCCGCGATACGCTTCGCCTGGAGGCCGGATTATTTCTTTATGGTAACGATCTTACTGATGAAACTTCGCCCATTGAAGCTTCTTTAGGCTGGATTACCAAATTTACGGAAGGAAATGATTTTATCAACCGCGAACAACTGGAAAAAGAAAAAGAAGAAGGTGTTAGCCGGAAACTGAAAGGTTTTGAGATGATTGACAGGGGAATTCCACGTCAGCATTACGAAATTTGCGATGAAGAAGGAAACGTAATAGGGGAGGTTACTTCCGGAACAAAGGCGCCTTATCTTAATAAAGCTATTGGTCTGGGCTATGTTAAAAAAGAATATGCAAAGAAAGAAACGGAAATTTATATTCGCATCCGGAAAAAACTGACCAAAGCCAAAATTGTAAAAATTCCGTTTTACAAAGAATAACAGCTCTCATTCAAATGGAAAATCAAGGAAAAAAGCCGGTGGAAGTTTGCTTTTCACCGGTTGTTTTTGACCGCTTTTTTGATCCCGAAGCTATTGTAGTCGTAACGGACATTCTTCGGGCATCGTCGGCGATTTGCACTGCTCTGGCTTATGGCGTTAAGGATATTATTCCTGTGCCTGATTTAGAAAAAGCCAAATGGTATAAAGAGCAGGGCTATATTGTGGCGGCTGAACGCGACGGCCATGTGTTAGATTTTGCTGATTTTGGCAACTCTCCTTATTATTTTATGGAAGAGTGGCTTTCAGGAAAGACA
>JBNJHE010000162.1:0-3612 GCA_051748205.1 Bacteroidota bacterium
CATTGAACACGGAACATTGAACATTGAACATTGAACATTGAACATTGAACATTGAACATTGAACATTGAACATTGAACATTAAATTTAGACAGATGAAATATGATCCAATAAAACGAACGCTGGGAGACTTTTTCAAGCAGTCGCCGGCCATGCGAAAATTATTCTACCGCTTGTTAGACCTGTTACTATTACGCACATGGCATATAAAAAAAGAGCTCAGGGACTGGAAGTCAGACAAAGGCGATGCCATTAATATTTTGGACGCCGGATCGGGCTTTGGGCAGTATGATTATGCACTAACCCGCATGAATTCAAAGTGGAATATCGACGGCATTGATGTAAAGCAGGAGCAAGTTGAAGACTGCAATCGTTTTTTTACTAAAATCAAACGCCCCAACATACGTTTTGAGGTTGGTGATTTAACCAAATATTATAAGGAAAACCACTACGATTTGGTTCTTTCTGTCGATGTCATGGAACACATTCTGGAAGATGTGGAAGTGTTCAAAAATTTTTATCGCTCCATGCGTCCCGGAGGGATGGTATTGATATCCACGCCATCAGACCAGGGAGGATCTGATGTTCACGACCATGATGACGAATCTTTTATTGAAGAACATGTTCGCGACGGATATAATATTGAGGAAATTCAGGAAAAGCTAAAAACAGCAGGCTTTGAACAAACAGAAGCCCGATACTCATATGGTAAACCCGGACAACTATCCTGGCGTTTATCCATGAAATACCCAATACAGTTATTGAATATTTCAAAACTGTTTTTTATTCTACTTCCTTTTTACTATTTAGTGACTTACCCGGTTTCCTGGGTATTAAACAAACAGGATGTCACCAAAAATCATCCAAGCGGGACCGGATTGATTGTCAAAGCATGGAAAACAAAATAGTCTTTGAATACGTCATTATACATAGCAAGACGATATTTTTTTTCGCGTAGTTTTCGCAACGTCATCAACATAATATCCGGCATCTCTATAAGCGGTGTTGCCATTGGCAGCATGGCCCTGGTCGTTGTTTTGTCGGTCTTTAATGGCTTTGAAGATTTAATCCTGTCCATGGTAAATTCCTATAACCCTGACCTGAAAGTAAGTCCGGCACAGGGGAAAGTGTTTCATATGGATAGCCTCTCAGCCGAAGAAATCAGCCAGGTTCCAGGTATTGTACATTATAGCAAAGTAGTGGAAGAAAATGCCTTGTTTAGATATCAGGACCAACAGCATATCGGAGTAGTTAAAGGCGTTGACAGTGCGTATGGATTAATCACACCAATAGATACGCTTATGCTTCAGGGTCGTTTTCGCCTTAATAAAGGAAGCAGGCCAATGGGTGTAATCGGACAGGGTGTTGCCTATTATTTAGGAGTTAACCTAAGCATACCAGAACCTGTATCTGTCTATGTCCCCCGTCGGGATGCCAAACCCGGCAGCATCAATCCCATGTCTGCCTTCAACCAACAAACGGTCTACCCCACTGGTGTCTTTGCCGTTGAATCCAAAATTGATGAGCAATATATAATCATGCCTTTGGAAAATGTAAGACAATTGTATGATTACAATGATGAAGTTTCCGCACTGGAAATAAAAATTTCTGATCCGGATAAAGCGATCGCTGTAGCCCGGGATTTACAGAAAATCCTGGGTGAGGATTTTATTATCGAAAATCGCCTGCAGCAACAAAAAGTGCTGTACAAAATTTTGCGATCTGAAAAATGGATCACTTTTTTAATCCTCAGTCTGATACTGATTATTGCCACCTTTAACGTTATTGGCTCCCTTTCACTGGTCATCCTGGATAAGAAAAAAGACATTGCAGTATTGTATAGCATGGGAGCCAATGAAAAACTCATTAAACGAATTTTTCTCTACGAAGGCTTGTTGATAACACTTGTTGGAGCATTAGGCGGTATTTTCCTTGGTGGTCTCATACTTATTCTTCAGCAACAATTTGGGCTTATCAGTATGGGTAGTGGCGGGACTTTTATTATTGACAGTTACCCTGTTAAGATGGAATGGGTAGATTTTATTGCTGTTTTCACTGTTGTTATGTTAATCGGTTGGCTTACCTCGCTTTTCCCTGTCAGACATATTTCAAAAAACTTTCTGGCTGCAGACCGGAAAATCAATCCCGAATAAAAATTAAACCCTTGCAAGAAAACAACGTCAAAATAGCAAATTAACAAAAAAACAATTTGTTATGAACAATCCGTATACTCTTTTTTTGATTCTCGCTTTTTCCTTGCTTTTCCCTTTTCAAAGCTTAAAAGCACAATGCCAAATAACCGCAATTGCTTATCCACAAGTAGTTTGCGAAGGAGATAATGTCACGTTAAGTGCTAGTGGAGGCTGCGGTTATCCCAATCTAAATTTAGGTTTTACCCCTTTCCCAGGAGGTTTTTATAACAATCCCTGTGGACCTGGACCTAATGGATCTCATCTTTGGATAGACACCAACAATGATACGCTCAGGTATATGGCCACCAGTGATCTAAACATCTATTTAAAAGGCGGAACGATTAGGTGGTATATGCGTTATGGCGCGAATCAGGACACCGGCTTATGCAATGCTCCGGATGCCCCCAATGAGGGTGTTATGTTACAGTATTCAACTGATAGCGGAGCAAGCTGGAATAATTTTCCGGGTCCTAATCAGGAACCTGTAGGTAATCTAAACAATACTCCACCATTTTATACATCTACTCCGGGAAGCGGATATTACTGGCAACCTTATTTTAATCCAGCTGATCAACAAAACAGCACACTCTATTACTGGCATGAATATGAAGTTCAAATTCCGGATGATGCCGTAACTCCTCACACACGATTTCGTTTTGTACAGTTAATCAATAGCGGACAGGGGCATGATGCCTGGGGAATAGATGAATTACAAATCAAATTACCTGTAGGTAATCTGAACATCGCCTGGGAACATGGGCCAACTGTATTGAATCCACCATCGATAAATTTACCTCCTAAAGGGCACACATCCTACGACACCTGCTTTATCGTTCACGTCTGGGATACTGTTCATTCGGCCTCGGACACAGTTTGTGTTACAGTTAACCCTATCCCAACAGCAAGAATAGACTATCAATGGATAGATACCAATCAAATTCTTTTTTCGGATAATTCCTTTTTAGACAACCCAGACTGGGCTTATGCTTACACTGTATGGGATTTTGGATCGAATGCCACACCTTCCACCAGCACTGATAAGTCAGTATTGGTTACCTATGATTCTCCCGGAAGTTACACAGCTAAACTAAGCACCCAGGCAGGCGGATGCAGAGGTTTTTCTTATTTTGACTTCTGGGTCTCTACTCCGGAAATATCTGGCGATGCAGATCATCCTATTGATGTTTTCCCTTCTCCTTCAAATGGCTCTATCCATATAGATATTCCGGATGAGATCAGGGAGCAAGTGCAGCTTAGCATTTTTGACCTATCCGGGAAAAAGATATCTGAACAAAAATTACCACAATCCGGCTTAAATAAGCTGAACCTCTCTCACCTGCAAGCAGGAACTTATATAATGATATTTGAGAGCGAAGCGATAAAGCAAACTCAAAAAATCGTAATCTTCTGAAAAACAAAAAA
>JBNJHE010000163.1:0-3530 GCA_051748205.1 Bacteroidota bacterium
TGTTCAATGTTCGGTGTTCAATGTTCAATGTTCCTTGCTTGCCCCGTTAAATGCGACGACAGGAGATGTTTCAACGGGGTTCTTTGCTTGTTCATTTCCCTCAGAATATCAGTCTATTAGTCTCTTCGTTCTCTTACGTCTCTTCGTTCTCTAAAGTCTCTTTGTTCTCTTAAGTCTCTTAAGTCTCTAAAGTCTCTAAAGTCTCTTAAGTCTCTTCGTTCGCCCTATCGCATCATCGCCAACTCGCTCTTCGCGCACCCCTAAATCTCCGCCTAAGGCGGAAATCCTACAGCACAATGACATAGCCTTCTGGCAGTTCGCATCTTCGCATTTAATCATGCGTGTGTGTGTTAAAGTTTTTGTCATGGCTCGGTTCATCGGGAAGCATACCTGAATGCTAAAATTATCAACTATGATCCGGCCGAAAAGCGCCTGTTTGTAGAAATTTGTTACTATAATGTTGGGGAATGCAGATATACGGCCTACCAAAAATCTGAATATTCCAGGCTGAGCGAGATCAAGTCTATACATTTAAAAAGTATAGGGTCTTTTTTTGTAGAGGGCTTTGTCAAGTAAAAAGGAGAGCTGGAAAGTTATCTGGTCAAGCTTGTAAGCGGTGTCTTTAGTTGAGTTTTACTCCTAAAGAAAAGCCCAGTTTAACTTTGAAGGGGCTGTTATAAATGAAGTCGTGACCGGAAAGCCCTATGAGTTTATTACCGGGGTGTTTGACATGGTTTCCCCAGCTGTTGTTTTTATAGCCGCCGCCAATAAATATGTCGCCATAAAAGATGTCCCGATAGTCAATTTGCACCCCGAGAATCATGGCGATGTGGAAGTGTTCTATATAAGCATAATCGTTGTATTGCAGCGTAGACTTGTGCTCAAAGGTAGTGTGTGCATAAGATATGTGTGGGCCAATGTATAAACCGCGAGGGCTGTTTTCGTAGGTCGTCAGCCGCCATCGATAGCTCAGGTGGACCTTATAACCGTTGACCATGTATAGATCATTGTTTTTGTTTAGCTGCAAAGCATCATTAAACAGTAGCACATTTTTACCCAGATAAGATGCTCCAATCTGTGCATACTGATTAATCGCTGTAGATGTCTCGTAGGTGATTCTGTATTCTGACGTATACGGGATAGCCCCCCACAAGACTGTCAGTGGGTTTGTTTTGAGCATGTCGTAGTTGTGACGATCGTATAATTCATTATGGCTTATTGTGCTGTCCATTTGCTGTGCAGACAAATGATTGATTAGCGCAGTGGAAAATATAGTTGCGCTCAAGGTCAGGGCGATCATTAAACGATAGTAATTGTGTTGCATAAGTTTTAGTATAATTTAATGCCGATCAATGCTCCTACTGATAATTTAAGGTGGTTTTCATAGGTAAGGGACTCAGTAAATGTGGCCTTCCAGTTTAGGTCTTCAAAATAATGAGTATTGGAATTCTTCTTTAATCCTATACTAAAATAATAATCAAGATAAATGTTGTGAGTAATCTTCCCTTGCCGTCCGGTGCGCAGTGAAATTGATTTATGTAAGGCTTCACCTACCTCACCGTTATGATCAAAGTTGACTACAGTATAGGAGAACTCCAGGCCAGAATAAAATCCTTCCGGTGCATATTCATCCTCAAAATAATAATATCGGTAACCGCCATAAATATTATACCCGTTGATGTTTTCCATATCCAGCAACATATTGTATTGGCTTTGCTTCATATTATCCGATAGTACAAAATTATCACTTATTATCCCATAGGAAAAGTTTAGGCTGTGATTTCTGAAAAAACTGTTCTCTATTGACAGTCTGATTTCAGATGACAAGGGGACAGGAGTGTGAACCAGTGTTAACGGGTTGATCTTTACTGTGGTGAAGGGGCTGTATTCTTTTTCCGGGGATGGGTCCTTCGATTCCTCCTCCGGATTATACTTGGTGTATTGGGCTGAAAGTGGATAGATAAATACTAAGCTGAATAACACCAAAATAAATAGTTTTGATAGATGAATATTCATTTTTCTTAGGATTTTATTTTCAAAAATAAAAATAAAATCGTTAGTGTTTACAGAAATTTTAGAATATTTTTTTAAAATAGTGCCTGTCTGTACATTTGTTGTTTGATTCAGAATGTTTGGGATCGAGGCCTGCGAAAATTTTAAACACTCTGTTCAACAGACCAGACAAATGCTCTAATGCCAACATCAGTATTGATGGCATCAATTTTTTTAACACCCTGGAGTATCTGCTCAACTTTATCATCCTCTACTACCGTAAATACTGCATTGTTTTGTTCCGGCCAGGTGTGTGTGCCCATATGCGGGTTTCCATCCTTGCTGCCTCGCCCATAAACTTCATTCATTTGTGAAAAGCCGCGTACTTCGAGGCGGTCCAGTAAAAACTCCACCTTTTCGGTATGGGCCTGGTTAAAGATGATCAATATAGATTTCATATTTTCTCTGTTTTATTCTAAAATATTACTTTTTGACATCGAAAACAGCTGCCCGGAAAATTTTATTCCGGGCAGTTGTATAAATGCTTACTTTTCCAGGAATGAGAACTTCGATTGGATTCTTTCTTTTTTGTTCCGTTCTCCGTGTGTTCCAAAGAGCCGATAGATTACCGGTACAATAATCATTGTAATGATGGTGGAAGCAAAAAGGCCACCGATGACAGAGATCCCCATGGGGCTCCAGATCTCAGAACCTTCGCCGGTGCTTAATGCTAGCGGAAGCATACCCAGTATGGTTGTCATTGCAGTCATCAAAACAGGCCGTAAACGCGATTTTCCGGAAATGGTAATCGCTTCGTCCAGGTCATAACCACGGTCGCGCATTAAATTAATGTAATCGACCAGTACAATGGCATTCTTTACTACAATACCAACGAGCATTACAGCGCCCAGCCCTGCGATGATGCTCAATGTTGTATTGGTGATTAGCAGCGCTAAGATTACTCCTGTAAAAGCAAATGGAATGGAAAACATGATGATCAGCGGCATTTTTAGCGATTCAAACTGCGAGGCCATCACAATGTACACCAATAACAGACTAAGCACCAAAAGCAGCCCCAGGTCCATAAAGCCTTCCTGTTGATCTTCGTAAGCACCGCCCACTTCTATCATTACTTCCCTGGGTTTGTCAATATTGTTGATTTTGGCTTGCATTTGGCCCGCCAGGTCTGTAAGCGATGTTTTATAAGGGATAGCCGATACAGTGACTATCCTTTCGCGACGTTTGCGCTCGATGTTGGGGGGAGCAAAATATTCTTTTACTTCACCCAGCTCACCAATGCGGATGCTCATTCCCATAGGATTTTGTACTGCTATATTTTCTATATCCGTAATGCTGTTGCGATGCTCTTCTTCAAAGCGGATAACCACATCATATTCTTCACCCGATTCCCGGTAGCGTGTGGCGGTAAGGCCTTCCACGCGGTTATAAAGGGCAGAGGACACCATGGCTGTGTTCAATCCATTGGATGCCAGCTTTTCGCGGTCAAGTTCAAGACGCAATTCCGGCTTCTCTGCTTC
>JBNJHE010000164.1:0-3488 GCA_051748205.1 Bacteroidota bacterium
GGAGCTCGCCATGACACAGCATCTTTTAACTATACACTTTTCATTTTTTTAATCATGCGTGTGTGTGTTAAAGTTTTTGTCATGGCTCGGTTCATATTTTATTATTTTTTCAATAGCAGGTCCGCAAGACCTGTTGGATTTATTTCCTTGTTCTTAAAAAGCACTGAATTTTCCAGTTCGCTCATTCCATTTCACAAAAGAATACCAGGCCAGCAAGATGCCCAGGACAAGAATAAAAGCTCCACCATAACCGATATAGTCGGGCAAAAAGCTTTTAAACTGCATTTGATGTGGCAGCAGGTCCTCGACTACGGGAACAAAAAATTTGGTAGAGATGGGAGAAACAATGGTAAAGCCAATGGCCGCAAGCCAGAGCTTAACCTGTCCTTCGCCCACACGCCAAAGCGTTCCCACGGCACAGCCACCGGCAACAGTCATACCCAGGCCAAAGATAAAGCCACCAACGATGGCTCTCCCCCACATATGAGGAAAGATCCAGGTCATTTCGCGGGCACGCATCGACACTTCTCCGGCACCGATACCAAAGACCTTAATGGCTGTAAATCCAAATAAGCCAATTAGCAATCCGGCCATAACGCCCACAGCACCCTGAGATTCGCCTGTCATAAAAGGATCTCTGAAAGCTTTGACAATACAAAAGCGCGAACGCTGAGAAATCAATCCCATCAGGCCGCCAATAGTAATAAACCAGGCCATGGTTGGGTTTGAACCTGAATAAGACCATGCTAAAGCGATCACGGCCAAAACGACAATCCAGCCTGCATAAATTTGCCAGTTTCCCTTTTTTCCACTGGCGCTTAAAAAGTTATAGCTTTTGCCAGTACTCCAGCCTGGAAAAGCTTCCATCTCCCACAACAAATATCGCAGGGCAACGATCACTCCTAAAAACAAGCCGACGGTAAAGATGATAGCACCACCGGATAAGGCAGGCACACCACTAAAAAAGGATCCGATAGTACACCCGATGCCAATAGTGGCGCCCAGGGCCATCAGCGCTCCTCCAATAAAACCCTTGATAAGCTCGCCGCGGGGCGGAATACGTAATGCAAATTCTTTTGAGAATAAAGCGCCTATAAATGAGCCTATTACAATAAGAACAGCAAGCATTCCATAAAGACTCATATTTAAAGGTGTGACACTTTCTACGGTAAGCAGTCCTGTCGAAGATAAAAGATTTTCTCCCCAATTGTTAAATCCTCCACTGGCACCCCAGGGGGATTGAATGGCAAACAACAGAACATTCAAGGTACCCAAGACGAGACCACCAACCCAGACAGGCCAGTGTTTTCCGAAAAAAGTCCGGAATAGTTGGGTTAAGGCATTTGGTTCTTTTGTCTTTTCTGACATGAGCCTACTCCTGTTTTAAGCTTTTTGAATCAGCATTCGGGTTACTCCACCTTCCAGTTCTTCCTGTTCCAGCAATTTATTACCAGTCTTTTCGCACCAGGAGGGTATATCGGCCTTTGTTCCGGGGTCGGTACCCAACATTTCGAGGATATCGCCAGCCTTAAGTTTTTTCATCGCTTTTGATAATTTCATCATCGGCATCGGGCAGGAAAGCCCTTTACAATCTAAAGTTTCTTTAATTTCCATGATAAATTGTTTTTGTTATTTGTTTCACAAAGATGCAGCAGTAATTTATATTAAAAAAGAAAAACACCCTGTTCTACACCCACTTATATATTGTGTTTAGGATAGAATAAAACATGACCCAGGTCATGTTTTTAGATGTTTTCTGTACATATTTGGTTTTTTTGTCCTATCTTTGTCAGACACTAAAAAATTGACCATATGGCCAATAAACCACATATAAATACGTGTACTGTCAACTACGACGCCTTAAACTGTTTTGAAAAGCTCACCAATGAAGAGCTTCTTTATCTGGAAGAAAACCGACTGGAAATAAACTACAGTGCAGGAGAAAATATATGCAAGCAGGGTACTTTTGCTTCCAATATCATATATATATGTAAAGGCCTGGCGAAAATATATGTGGAAGATGAAGCGGGTTCCCTTATTTTAAAGATATTACCGGAAGGCAACCTAATTGGATTGAGCGCCTTGTATGAAGGCAATAATATTTTCCCGTATTCCGCCACTGCTTATAAAGATACGCAGGCCCGATTGATAGACATGACTGTATTCCGCAAACTACTTCGGCAAAATGCCGAATTTGCCAGCGAAGTCATTAATGTCATGTGCGAAAACTCTATACAAACCTTCGGACGATTCTTTTCCTTAACGCAAAAGCAATCCTATGGACGCCTGGCTGATATCATACTATGTTTATCCTGTCGCATATTCAAGACCAATGAATTTGAACTGGACTTATCGCGAAAGGAACTTGCCGAACTCACTGGCATGTCGACCGAGCGGGTTATTCGGATGCTGAAAAAATTTAAAGATGATAAACTAATAGCTATAGAAGGGAAAAGGTTTATTATTTTGGAAGAAGAAAAGCTTCAGCAGATCAGCCAGCACGGATAAGATCAGGTCCGCAACCAATACTTAATAATTAAGCCAAAGATAACGGCGTTGAAAAAGGTAAACATACCATAAACAACAGCTGGCAAAGCCATTTGATGCGACCCCAGAAAAGCGGCCCCACCGGCTATGGTAATCGCCAAAGCACTATTCTGTATACCAATTTCAACAGCTAAAGTAATTTGTTTGGCTTTATTAAAACCGGACAAACGGGCAAGGAAATAACCGGTAAACATACCAAAGACATTCAGGGCAAACACGTAAGGGGCAATTTCAAGATACTCCCGAATGCTTGTCATGCTGCCCCCATCTTTCTCAAAAATTACAATAGAATATACTCCAGCTAAAAAGACCAATACAAGATACTTTAATATGCGCTCTAATTTATCGGCGAGATTTGATAATTTGGCCCTCAGAAACATACCAAACAATACCGGAATAATAATCATGACAAAAACACGAAAGATTGTCATAAACACAGGCATTTGGATCATTTCTGACTCATCCAGAAATGCCTGTAGCCCCAAATGAACAATTAAAGGTATGGTCAGAAGAATCAAAAAACTATTGACCGAGGTAAGCGATATCGACAGAGGCACATTCCCCTTCAGATAATAGGTGATCAGATTAGAGACAGCACCTCCGGGGCAGGCAGCAATAATGACAATACCTACTTTTAATTCGGGAGACAAATCAGCCATAGAAGCAATTCCAAAAGCTATTAATGGCAGTAAAACCATCTGGCTGAACAATCCTACAAAAAAAGAAGCCGGATGCTGCAATATACGTCGAAAATCGCTGATTCTCAATGTCAATCCCAGATTGAACATGATAATGCCTATAACTACCGGGAGCAAATATGTAGATGCAAATGAATCACTCATAAAGCGCTAAAGTCGCTTTTTGCGACCCCTCAAAACTAATACTTATTCTAAAGAAAAAACAGATTTTTTTACTGCTTTTTTTATCTGCGTATAATTTTG
>JBNJHE010000165.1:0-3487 GCA_051748205.1 Bacteroidota bacterium
ACAGATGAAAATTTTCCATAAAAAAAATAAATCCCTAATAATCATCACTATCATTTTAGCCATAGTGGCTGTTATTATTATATTCACGCAAAAAAGCAGCACACTGGATGGAAAAGAAATGGATTTTGACATCCAGGACACCGCCAGTATTACGAAAATCCACATGAGCAAAAAAGATAGTGCTGAAGTGTTTTTGATTCGTCAAAACAACACCCAATGGATGATTGGCGATGACGTGAAGGCATCTGGTAAAGCAGTAGAAATTTTGCTGGAAACATTAAAAAAGATGGATGTGCGTCGTCCTGTAGGAAAAACAGAGCACAACAGCGTAATGCGGCGCCTGTCGTCCTTAGGCGTTAAAGTAGAAGTCTATCAGCAAAAACCATTGTTTCGCCTCTTTGGGATTGACTTTTTCAATAAGGAACGCAAAACCAAAACATTTTATGTAGGTGATGCCACACAAAATAATCGGGGTACTTATATGATGATGGAAAATGCCAACACCCCTTATATTGTTCACATTCCAGGGTTTCGTGGCTACCTCTCGCCCCGGTTTAAAGCAAAGACAGACAAATGGCGCGACCACACGATGATTGCTAAAGACATCCATGAGATACAGTCTGTTGAGGTACGCCATCCGGAACAACCAGAGGAGTCATTTCGTATCAATAAACCAGATGAAAACACCTTTGAATTTGTCAGACTCCATGATAACAAACCAATGAATGCCTTTGACACCCTTAAAGTATTGGATTTCCTCTCGTCTTTTCAGTCGGTAAAATTCGAAGACTTAATCAATGACTTTGAAAAACGCGACTCCATCGTAAACAGTCAGCCATTTCATATTATCCGCCTGACGGATATGTCTGATAACACATATGAAATCAAAACATACCATCGCAAATTCCCCGAAGGAAAAAAGGATGTCTTTGATCAGGAAATGACCTATGATCCAGATCGCATGTATGCTTTATTCAATCAGGAAACGGACTTTGCCCTGGTGCAGTTTTATACCTTTGACCACATCACTCGCAAGCTTAGCTATTTTTTGCCTCATTTAAACTTTATACCGCAGCAAGTTCCGGCTGAGTTATAGTTTAATAATGTATTATTAAGCAGCAAATTACACTCTATGGGTCAGAAGGTAATGTATGTCTGTTGAAAAGTTTTTTAATAAGATTCTATTAGTTTTGCATTTAGTTTTTGAATAATAAGTACTTTTGAGAGAATTAAAATAAGCAAGATCATTAAAACTCATAACGATATGAAATTTATTGTCTCCAGCACATTATTGTTGAAGAACCTGCAAGCAATCAGCGGTGTTCTGAGCACCAACAACACCATGCCAATTTTAGATGATTTTCTTTTTGAGGTAAAAGAAAATGAACTTCAGATAACAGCCTCCGACCTGGAAACCACCATGCAGGTAAGCGTTGGGATGACCCAAAGCGACAGCACAGGCAGCATAGCTATTCCTGCTAAAATATTACTGGATACGCTGAAGACCTTTGCAGATATTCCCATCACCTTCGACATTAATCAGGAAGATTCATCGATAGAGCTTAGCACCGATGAGGGAAAGTTTAAGCTCAGTGGCCATAAAGCCGATGAATATCCACAGCTACCAGAGATTGAAAATCCACAAGAGTTTCAAATCACATCGGATACTATGGCTACTGCCATTAATAAGACCATCTTTGCTACCGGCACCGACGAGTTGCGTCCGGTAATGTCAGGTGTTTTATGCGAGCTCAATGAAGATAATATCACCTTTGTGGCTACGGATGCACACAAACTGGTACGCTACAGCCGCACCGACTACCAACCGGGCCTTGCAACCAGCTTTATCATCCCCAAAAAGCCACTCAACCAAATGAAGTCCATCCTTACGGCTGGCTTCGACGAAAACGTGCAGGTGAAATACAGCGAAACCAACGCTTTCTTTCATTTTAATAATGTCAATGTCATTTGTCGACTGATAGAAGGGAAATACCCAAACTACGAAGCAGTTATCCCTAAAGATAACACCAATACCCTAACCGTGGAGCGCCAGGCTTTGCTGAACTCCATTAAGCGTGTTTCTATTTTTGCTAACCAATCAACCCATCAGGTTCGTTTTAATATCAGCGGACAAGAACTTGTCCTTGCAGCCGAAGATGTTGACTTTAGCAACGAAGCTAAAGAACGCCTAAGCTGCAATTACGACGGAGAAGATATGGAAATCGGCTTTAACTCGCGCTTTATCATCGAAATGCTGAACAACCTGATGACCGAGGAAGTTGTCTTCGAACTGTCGACACCAGAACGTGCCGGCTTGATCATCCCCGGTGAAAAAGACGACGATGAAGACATACTGATGCTTGTAATGCCTGTGATGCTAAATTCATAACAATTGATTTCTTCAGGATAGCAAAATGGGGACACGAATACTCGCGTCCCCATTTTGTTTATATCCGTTCCCCACCCTGCATATCCTCATCAGGCTATCCCTGGCAATGCAGGCATTGCTTATGGTATTGGCTCAAATCGTTCTTTCGCATCGGCCAAAGAAGTTGCGTTGAAATGCCACCATTCGGTACGGGCAACAGTAAATCCTGACTGATGCATAATATCGATCAGCAGCCTGCGGTTATCCACCTGCTGCCGGCTCAGCCTTCCCTCTTCCAGATAACGCTGCGAAAAGCGTGGAAAAGCCAGTTTTCCGAAATAATCAAATTCGGTCCCCATATCCAGTGGATTACCGCTGGAGTCGGCGATCGTGAGGTCCACGGCCATACCATAATTATGAATGGATCCGCGGCCCGGCGGAGCCACATACCAGAATTTCTTCTCCGGCGGCACATCGATGGTGTCCCACATCATTTGCTGTACCGAAACCGGACGCAAAGCGTCATAAATGATAAAGGTATATCCCGGTTTGTGCTGCTGCAAAATCCTCCAGGCGCGCTTTAGCTTGCTAATGCATTCCGGCTGCAGATATGCATTTGTCAGCTCGCCATAAACATCAGCACCCAGGAAGTTATCTGAAGTACTGTATTTTAGATTAATGACCACAGATGGCAGGTGATCCTGCACATTTTCCAGTCCTTTATCGATTATCCGCTGCTCAGTCTCCGTTATCACAGGTTTGTGGGGTTCGTTGGTTAATGTATCAATTACGAACAGCGAATCTTGCCGTTTAACAGGCTCCGGGTTCACAGTGTCCATGCCCAGCATTTGCGGCTGTATATCCGATGATTTTTGCCGGCAGGAAACAAGCATAAAAACCAACAGAAACCTGATCAATCCCGTTCGTAACATTCGCATAATCATACAAATTTAAGATTATTTTTATAGCATTCAAAACTTATTACATCGATTGTTCTTCCTTTTTCAGGGCGTGAATACGCAATGCATTATACGGCAATGCGTGGAGACACAATGCATTATACGGCAATGCGTGGAGACACAATGCATTATACGGCAATGCGTGGAGACACAATGCATT
>JBNJHE010000166.1:0-3406 GCA_051748205.1 Bacteroidota bacterium
GAAGCGTTGATGCGATGAGGCGATAGGGCGAACGAAGAGACTTGAGAGACTAAAGCGAACGAAGAGAATGAGAGATGAGTTGTGAGAGATGAGCGATAACATAGCGCAACAGCCAACACAGAACAAGGAACCCCGTTAAATCTACTCCTATCGTCGCATTTAACGGGGCAAGCAAGGAACATTGAACACGGAACATTGAACACGGAACATTGAACATTGAACATTGAACATTGAACATTGAACATTGAACATTGAACATTGAACATTGAACATTGAACATTGAACATTAAATTTAGACAGATGAACCGAGCCATGACAAAAACTTTAACACACACACGCATGATTAAAAAAAAGAAAAGTGTATAGTTAAAAGATGATGTGTCATGGCGAGCTCCATCTGACCTATTTAATTAAAATTATAAACAGATGAAATATTTTGGAAAATCAATAGAAAAAGGAATCGACTGGCTATCGTTAGAGATTGAAGGTTTTTTTGATGCCATCACAACGGGAGTAGATTTTTTAGTCGATTCTTTACAGGAAGCTCTGTTGAATCCGAGTCCTTTGATTGTATTTATTTTGTTATCAATTATGGTATATAATGCCTGTAGCAAAGAATACGGATTCTTTTCAAAAGCCGGATTTAAGAAAGCTATCGGGAAGACGCTCATCACATTTTTTGTGTTGTTGATTACGCATTCCTTATTGTTTTGGGCTTTAGGGATATTTCCTGAAGATATTACACTTTCCACGTTGTTTAGCACTATGTTCTTTCAGGCTCACTCCCTGCCTATCATATACTTGCTTGCCGGTCTGGGATACTATTTTTCAGCTGTCAAGCATGGCTTATTTACCAGGGCCGGATGGAAAGAAGGGCGTTTTCTTGGTATCTTTACCTTTTTTGGGCTGGTGATACTGGAAAGAAATATTATTTATAATATTGTACAGGCAGTAGTTTTTGATTTTGAATACTGGAATATTTTGGCGTTGATATTGGTGGTGCTTATTCCTGCACTGTTATATTATAATAAGGCGAAAGCCTATGGATTGTTTACCAAAGCAGGATATAACGCTGCCGGAGGCTATCGTGTCATCATTCAGTTTGTCGTACTGTTGGCCTTATATCTTTTTGCATCTAAAGATTATATGGGATTAATTGTTTTTGGTTCTTCATATTGGGAACAAACAATGTTAACCCTGGCCCTGGTTGTCGGCTCTGCGCTGATTGCTTTGGTTATCGGGATACCATTGGGCATATGGGCATCCAGGAGCGATAAGGTGGAAGCTACTCTACGGCCGATTCTGGACTTAATGCAGACTTTGCCGCCCTTTGTATATCTGATTCCGGCGATATTGTTCTTTAGTGTCGGAAATGTTCCCGGGGTTGTTGCTACTGTTGTGTTTGCTTTGCCTCCGGGTGTTCGTCTTACCAGCCTGGGGATTCGAAATGTACAAGCGGATGTTGTGGAAGCAGCGCACTCTTTTGGAGCTTCTGACAGACAGCTGTTGTTTAAAGTTCAGCTGCCATTGGCCAAACCGACCATTCTTGCCGGAGTTAACCAGGTGATTATGTTGTCGCTTTCTATGGTGGTAATCGCTTCGATGGTTGGGGCCAAAGGGCTTGGTAATGCCGTTTATAAAGGAATTCTCCGTGCCGACCTGGGCCTGGGCTTTGAAGCTGGCTTAGGAATTGTTATTATTGCAATATTATTGGATAGAATTACACAAAAAATAGGAACATAAAATTAATTACTTAAACCAAACAACTAAAATTTTTAAATTATGAAAAAGTTTAGCTTTAAATCAATTGTAGCCATTTTTATGGCCGTTGCTTTGTTTACTGTCACTTCCTGTGGAAGTCAGCAAAATGAAGACAAAGAAAAGAAAGCAGAAAAGAAAGAACTATCAGTGTTGTACCCCAATTGGGCGGAAGGTATTGCTATGACTTACCTGGCTAAAGTGGCCATGGAAGACAAAGGCTATACTGTGGAAGTCAGCCCTGTTGAGCCGGGTCCCAGTTATGCATCTATCGCTAAAGGTGATGCAGAATTATTCCTGGATGCATGGTTGCCTAATACGCATGGTGACTATTGGAAAAAGCATGGTGAGGATATTGTTAAGTTAGGTGTTTCTTATCCCGATGCTACAACCGGACTTGCTGTCCCCAGTTATGTTATCGATATGGGAATTGCTTCTATCGAAGACCTGAATGAACACGCTGAAAAGTTTGAAAGTAAAATTATTGGTATTGGTTCTGGTGCTGGTATTCACAGAAATACTGAAAGAGCCATCGAAGAGTACGAATTAGACTTTGAGCAGGTTACTTCCAGCGAAAGTGCTATGATGGCTTCTTTGAAGAAGGCTACCAATAGCGACGATCCTATTATTATCACAGGATGGAAACCTCACAACATGTTTGTTGATTATGACATCCAGTATCTGGAAGATCCAAAAGAGATTTTCCCTCCTGATGAGTGTACTATCATCGCAAGAAAAGGTTTTGCAAAGGATTATCCCAGCCTCGAGAAATTTTTCTCGAACTTCAAATTTTCCACCGAGGAGTTAGTGTCCTTAATGACATCCGTTGATAAAAAAGGCGAAGAAGAAGGCGCTACCGAATGGTATAAAGCCAACAAGCAAATGGTAGACAGCTGGTGGCCTAAAGAAGAGAAAAAAGAAGAAGAACCCGAAGCTTAAAAGCGATTAAGTAAGTTTTTCATAAAAAAAGGGGCTGCTCAGCAGCCCCTTTTTTTTATGAAAACAAAAAGCTTAATCAGCGAATAAAGGAAATTCGCTCATCATTTTATTTACTTTCGCTCTAACATTATTAATGGTTGCTTCATCTTCATGATTTGAAATAACCTCATCAATGAAATCAACAATTTTAGGCATATGCTCTTCTTTTAAGCCACGTGTTGTAATGGCCGGTGTTCCCACTCGCAAGCCAGAGGTTTGGAAGGGAGAACGAGAATCAAAAGGCACCATATTTTTATTGATGGTGATATCCGCTTTTACCAGTGTGTTTTCCACTTCCTTACCCGTAATATCCGGGAATTTGGTTCTAAGATCAATAAGCATCAGGTGGTTGTCGGTTCCGTCAGAGATAACCTTATAGCCTCTGTCAATAAAAGCTTGTGCCATAACAGAAGCATTCTTTTTAACCTGTACTATGTAATTCATATAGTTGTCGGACAGGGCTTCGCCAAAAGCAACAGCTTTAGAAGCAATAACATGCTCCAGCGGACCGCCTTGTTGGCCGGGAAAAACAGCTGAATTAATCAGGGATGACATTTTGCGTACGGTTCCTTTCTTTGTTGCTATGCCCCAGGGGTTTTCAAAGTCTTTGCCAATTAATATCAAGCCTCCGCGTGGTCCTCGTAAGGTTTTGTGTGTTGTGGTTGTAACG
>JBNJHE010000167.1:0-3280 GCA_051748205.1 Bacteroidota bacterium
AAATCGCTTAAACCTCTTGTGGTTCCGGATCAGTATTTTCTTGTTCTTTTTCTGTTTCCTCATCGCTATCAATTATGGGTAAATACTTTTTCACCACCCAACGTGTAATATGAAAAGCGACAAATATCAACAATGGCCAGCTTAATAGCCAAAATACAGATGCTGTATAACTATACATAGTTTATCTTTTTTTTTAATACGAATGTTCATTTTTATCGTCAACTTCATCCTGAGTAATTCTGGAAATGTCAATAGATCTCCATGCATAATAGATATAAGCAATAACAAAGGGAACCATCAGGGAAACATAAGACAAAACGGTCAATGTGAATTCACTGGAAGATGCATTTTGTATGGTTAATGAACTTTGCATATCCACAGATGAAGGATAAAATGCCGTTCCGTTGTAACCAATATTCAAAAACAAGGATAAAACGGTAATAACAACACCGACAGCTCCCAGATTAAATCCACGGGAACCTCCTTTGTAATACGTTCTGAAAATCGCATATAATACCAGAACAACACCTATTAAAAAGAGAGCCAATGCCCAGGGCATTTCCATAAAGTTATTTAAATATTTATTCGGTTCCATAGATACGGCCATCGTTTCCATATCATAAGCAAAGCCTTCCAGCGTCATCAATCTGATAACAAAAAACAAAAAGAAAAACAGGAAAGGAATAGCATTCCGCATAATTTGTTTGCGCGCTCTTGCTTCGATCGCCTCGTCATCAATAATTTTGACAAAATACAGCGCTGCTGTTGTTCTGGCCAGAAAAAAGACCGCCAGTCCAAGAGCAACATTCTGCACATTAAGAATAGCTTCAAGGCCATAAGCAGCACCTTTCCATTCTACAAAATTATAATCATCGATAATAAATTCGGCTCCTGTAAAAAAAGTTCCTACAGCAGTACCGATTAAAATAGTCCCAAAAAATCCGTTTATAAACAAAAAGGTTTCAAATGTGCGTTTCCCCAGAAAATTATTGGGCTTCGTCCGGTATTCGTATGAAAAAGCCTGTATGGTAAACGCTAACAGAATAGCCATCCACACCCAATAGGCTCCGCCAAAACTACTGGCATAAAACAATGGAAAAGAAGCAAAAAAAGCACCGCCGAATGTCACCAGCGTTGTAAAAGTAAACTCCCATTTACGTCCGAGGGCGTTGACAACCACTTTTCTTTCCAGTTCATTTTTGCCAAGTGTGTAAATCATCGTCTGACCGCCCTGTACAAACATTAAAAAGACTAACAAGCTTGCCAGCAGGGAAACGATAAACCACCAATATTGCTGTAATGCGAGATATGATAAACTTTCAAACATAATTACTCCCCTCCTGTTTTTGGTCCGTTTTTAATTTGTCTGGTCAGTATGCTTATTTCCGCAATGATTAGTGCTGTGAAAATGGCTGCAAACATCCAGAAAGTGATCTGCACGGTAGTAGCATCAATCCGTGACACGGCAGCCACTGTAGGCATCAGGTCCTGAATGACCCAGGGTTGACGTCCTGCTTCCGCTACAATCCATCCGGCCTGGGAGGCAATATAGGGTAACGGAATGGTTATTATGGCTAACCATAACATCCATCGTTTTTTGTGTAGCGTATTTTTGTATAAGAAAAATAAAACCAACACAAAAAACAATAAGAAATAAAAACCTAAACCAACCATTATGTGAAAACTATAAAATGTAAGCGGGACATTGGGAATAATATCATCCGGTTCATTCAGGAAACCATAGCCAAAATACTGAAAGTTATCCCTGAAAATTTCCAGGTTTTCCTCCATAGCCTGCTCGTCTTCGATCTTTTTGGCTTCTTTATAATCGCCAAGGGCTGTACGTGCAATTCTGCCACGTTTAATTTTCTCTTCAGCTGATAGCGCTACCTGCGTATTTCCTTTATCATCTGTATATTCATATCCTCCTTCGACAAGGTCTGTCACTCCTGGCACAAATGCATCCTGATTACGGTATCCGAGAATAGAAAGCAATTTGGGTACCTCTATTCTTCCATAAATCGTCTTCTCATCATTATCCCATTCTTTGTCGGGGTTCAATGCTCCGAAAACAAGCAATCCGGCTCCTTCCTGTCCATCATATAACCCTTCCATAGCGGCAAGCTTCATGGGTTGCTTTTGGGCTACCTGATAAGCCGACCCATCACCGGTAAATATCAGGTAAAGACCCGATATCAGGCCAAATGTAGCCGCTATAACCATGCTTTTCTTTGCAAAAGCATAATGGCGTTTTTTCATCAAAAACCAGGCACTTACCCCTATAACAAACAGGGCTGAAAGTACATAAGCAGATGTGATTGTATGAAGGAATTTATTTACCGCTACCGGGGATAGAAAAACATCCCAGAAATTGTACATCTCATTACGGGCCGTATCCGGGTTGAAATTCATGCCGGTAGGATATTGCATCCAGGCATTAGCCACTAGTATCCAGAGGGCTGATAGATTGGCACCTACTGCCACTAACCAGGTTGACAATAAATGGAATTTTTTGCTGACTTTTTTCCAGCCAAAAAACATCACAGCAATAAAGGTCGATTCCAGAAAGAACGCCATAATCCCTTCTATTGCTAACGGAGCACCAAAGATGTCTCCTACAAACCAGGAATAACGTGACCAATTCGTGCCAAATTCAAATTCCAGAATAAGACCTGTTGCTACTCCAATGGCAAAATTTATCCCGAAAAGAGTCATCCAGAATTTGGTCATCCTTTTCCATTCCGGATTCCCTGTCTTTACATAATACGATTCCATGATCGCCATTATGAAAGCTAATCCCATAGTCAGGGGCACAAACATGTAGTGATACATGGCAGTAAGTGCAAACTGTCCACGGGACCAATTCACCAGGGAGAGATCAGTGAGCATAATGTTTTCAATCATAAGATATGGGTTTTGTTAATTCTTCAATCATGTAATCCGCTCTTTCCTTATCATTGTCAAAATTTTCCGACATAATATTGGGGAAAAAGAACAGCCTGAGAATGGCAAACATAATAAACAGCTTAATCAGTATTAAAGCCCAGGCTTTTATGCCCCAGGAAGGCATGTCTTTAAATCCTTCATAATAAAAATCAAATATACGTTTGAAAACACTGGGCTTCTTTCCGGACATAGCAAGTTAGACAATTTTAGTGAAAATATTCGTTTTATTAACGTGTTACCAAAAATACATAATTTTATTTTGATGTAAAATAGTATTCGTTCTTTATTTTCACAAAAGAACTGTAGACTAAAAAAATATATCGCGAAAAGCAAG
>JBNJHE010000168.1:0-3269 GCA_051748205.1 Bacteroidota bacterium
CTGATCTTCCAGAAACTGTTAATGACCAGCGCAAGCACAATCAACAAGGTAGCTCCTAACAAAAACAAGCCATAATAGCCCGGGATTTCAAAAGATTTGATCAGCATATAGGCCAGATAAAAAGAAAAGCCTGTGGCTAAAAACGGTACCGCTCGCTCTTCGCGTTTTTCCAGCCGTATTGAAGATATCATCTTCGATTTTTTCATCAAAAAAATCATGATAACCGGCAACAAAACCGTCATCAGCACAATTATTCCCAGGATCATCAAACGGGCCTGAGCCGGCAAAAGAAGCGACAGATAACCATCACTAAACAAGATAATCAGAGATCCATAGAAAGGGATTAAAACAGGGTTAAATAAAGTTGAAAAAATATTAGCCAGCTTCTTTTCCATACCAATCCTTTATATTTCTTTTCGCAGCCGGGCAACCGGAATATTCAACTGTTCGCGATATTTGGCAACGGTTCGCCGGGCAATATTATACCCTTTTTCTTTTAAGAGCTTGGAAAGATGCTCATCAGTGATTGGCTTTCGCTTATCTTCGGAATCGATAAAATCCTGAAGTATTTTTTTCACTTCGCGTGTAGAGACCGACTCACCGCTTTGCGTTTGCATAGATTCGGAGAAAAAGCTCTTCAGCAGGAATGTACCAAATGGCGTTTGCACATATTTGCTGTTGGCCACCCGCGAGATGGTTGAAATATCCAGGTTGACAATTTCAGCTATATCTTTAAGGATCATGGGGCGGAGTTTGGTTTCATCGCCGGTAAGAAAATATTCCCGCTGATAGTTCATAATCGCTTCCATTGTAATATAAAGTGTGTGTTGCCGCTGCTTTATCGCATCAATAAACCATTTTGCCGAGTCAATTTTTTGTTTGACAAACATGATGGCATCCTTATCCTTTTTGGTCTTTTTCGCTTTTTTCTCGGAATAAGCCTGTAACATGTTTTGGTACGACGGACTGACACGGAGCTCCGGCATATTACGGTGATTAAGCTGCAGGTTCAGTTCTCCGTTTTCTATGGTAACAATAAAATCCGGAATAACATAATGACTGGGTTTGGAGGTTTGCTCCAATGAATTTCCCGGTTTGGGGTTCAGTTGGAGTATTTCTTCTATGGCGGCTTTTAATTCCTCTTCGGTAATGCCGTAACGCTTAATAATTTTATCGTAATGCTTTTTGGTAAACTCTTCAAAATAGCGATCCACGATATCCAGTGCATGTTTAATGGATTTATTGTCTTGCTTTTTCCGTTTCAGTTGCAGATAGAGGCATTCCCTCAGGTCTCTTGCGCCAATCCCCGGTGGGTCCATCGATTGGACAACATTCAACATCTCTTCAATTTCCGGCTTTTCCACCTCCATATTGCGGGTAAAGGCAAAGTCATCAACCATGGCATCGGTGCTTCGCTTCAGATATCCTGAGTCGTCCAGATTACCGATGATCATGTCAGCAATCATAAACTGACGATCGTCCAGGTCAAACAAAGCCAGTTGCTCCTCCAGCATCTCATGGAAAGTGGTTCCGGCTGCATAAGGAATTTGCTTATCCTCATGCTCACCGGAATTATTGTTTGACGTATACCGGTACGAAGGGATTTCTTCATCTTCAAGGTAATCATTGACGTCAAACTCATCCGCCTGGTCTTCTTCTTTCTCGTATTGCTCCTCCAGACTTTCTTCATTCGGGTCATCCGAATATTCCTCCAGCGCAGGGTTTTCTTCGATCTCTTGTTTTATGCGCTGCTCCATAGCAGTAGTAGGTACCTGCAGCAGCTTCATCAACTGAATCTGCTGAGGCGAAAGTTTTTGCAGGAGTTTTTGCTGTAATTGCTGACTTAACATGAGTTTTCTGTGATTATACCTTTTATTCTAAGCTTCGAAAATAACAAATAAAACCTTTTCAAGCAAAAATGTTTGTTAAAACCTTTTCCTTTATTAAAATTCGGCATTCTGTGGCGTTCTTGGGAAGGGTATTACATCGCGGATATTTCCCATTCCGGTGACAAACAGCATCATACGCTCAAAGCCAAGTCCAAACCCGGCATGAGGTACAGTACCGTACTTGCGGGTATCCATAAACCACCACATCTCTTCCGTAGAGATATTCATCTCTTCCATGCGCCTGACCAGCTTGTCATAGACTTCCTCCCTCTGGGAGCCACCGACGATCTCTCCAATCTGAGGGAATAAAATATCCATTGCCCGCACCGTGTCATCATCGTTTTGCTTCATATAAAATGCCTTGATATCTTTTGGATAATCCGTCAATATCACGGGCTTGTTGAAATGTTTTTCAACCAGATACCGTTCATGTTCCGATTGCAGGTCGGCTCCCCACTCCTCAATGATATAATTGAATTTCTTTTTCTTGTTGGGTTTGGAGTTTTTTAATATATCAATCGCTTCGGTGTAGGTCACCCGTTCGAATTCGTTATCCCTGACAAATTCAAGCTTTTCAATTAATCCCATGGCAGAACGCTGGTTCTGAGGCAGACTTTTTTCTGCATCTTTCTGCCTGTTGTCGAGAAAATCAAGGTCTTCGCGGCAATTCTCCAAAGCAAACCGGATAAGATATTTCAAAAAATCTTCGGCCAGGTCCATATTGTCATCCAGATCATTAAAGGCTACTTCGGGTTCGATCATCCAGAACTCCGCCAGGTGACGCTTGGTATTGGAATTTTCGGCACGGAATGTCGGGCCGAAGGTATACACCTTCGACAGAGCAAGCGCTGCAAGTTCCGCCTCCAACTGCCCCGACACCGTAAGGTTTGTCTTACGGCCAAAGAAATCCTTTGAGTAATCCACATTCCCTTTTTCGTCTCTGGGAGGGTTGTTCAGGTCTAAGTTCGTTACATGAAACGTTTCTCCGGCTCCTTCGGCATCGGAAGCCGTGATGATGGGCGAATGAATATTATAAAACCCATGATCATGGAAATATTTATGAATCGCAAAAATCATATTGTGTCGAAGACGATTCACAGCACTAAAGGTATTGGTACGAAAGCGAAGATGTGCAATCTCGCGCAAAAATTCCAGCGAGTGCTTCTTGGGTTGTAGCGGATATTTTTCCGGGTCCGCCTCACCATAGACCGTAATCTCCTGAGCTTCCAGCTCCACCTTCTGCTTTTGCCCCTGCGACTCTTTTAAAATACCTGTAACGGCAAGCGATGCCCCCGTGTGGATCCGGCTTAACAAATCCTGTCCGATTTTTTCTACCTCCGCAACGACTTGCAAACTGGACAATACAGAGCCATCATTGAG
>JBNJHE010000169.1:0-3162 GCA_051748205.1 Bacteroidota bacterium
CAACAGGAAAACAGAAAGCAAAGCTTTTGGTTTACGAAAGAGCCTGATTAACCTGGGAAGAGATTTGAATGACTTTTTCATATTCTTCCGGTGTCAGGTCATTATAAAAGAAATGAACCGGATTAACAGGTTTATCATTTTTATGGACTTCATAATGCAAATGGGGTCCTGTGGATAGGCCGGTGTTTCCAACATATCCGATAATATCACCACGTTTTACCCGCTGTCCCGGTCGAACAATTACTTTGGATAAGTGGGCGTAGATGGTTTTGTAGCCAAAATTATGGTCTATTTTGACAAACTTTCCGTATCCGCTCATACTTTTTCCTGGTCTGACAACCCTGCCATCACCGGTAGCAAAAATAGGCGTCCCCGTTGGGGCAGTAAAATCCATGCCTTCATGCATTTTTAGTGTTTTGTAGATCGGATGAATGCGATAGCCAAAGCCGGAGGCGATACGCGTTAGGTCTTTGTTGTTAAGGGGCTGTATAGCAGGAATATGCTTTAGCATATCATCTTTGTTTCGGGCCAGCTTTACAATGTCATCAAATGACTTCGACTGCACATACAAGCGTCTGGAAATGCGATCCAGGCGTTTGGCTGTTTGGGTTAAAAGTTCAGAGTTATTGTACCCTTGCAGGTCTTTATAACGTTCTGCTCCTCCAAAGCCGGCCTTGCGCTGTGCATCCGGTATGGGCTCCGCCTCAAAGATCACACGATAAATGTCGTCGTCGCGGTTTTCCAGATCGCTTAAGACATGCGCCATCTGCTCCAGGCGCTCGTTCATCATATTGTATTTTAACTCGCTGTGCTTTAGCTCTCTTTCCAGCATGTGCTCCCGTGGCGAAGGGAAAAAGGTAAAGACTAAATATACAGCGACAACAGCAAAGACAATGCCGGATAAGGCATGCCAGCCAAATCGCTTTAGGCGATCGCGCCATGTTAGCTTAACTTCTTCCAGCTTTAGTGAGTTTGGATTTAATCGGTATTTTTTCTGCGACATAGTGGTTTTTTCAGTCAAAAAATTTTTTTTCGCGCCGCAAAATTAATTAAATAAACTAATTTTGCAAGTTCCGGTTCGTTAAAGATCGTTAAAATGCTTTCAATATCAGAGTTCCGGACATATTTTTATACACATAACGTTGTTAAAAACAAATCGTATATATGCAGTCTAAAAAAATCAGACAAAAATTTTTCGACTTTTTTCGCTCTAAAGGACACCGTATTGTCCCGTCGGCTCCTATGGTTATTAAAGATGACCCTACCTTGATGTTTACCAATGCAGGGATGAATCAATTTAAAGATGTTTTTCTTGGCAACAAAAAACCTCCGCACCAGCGCGTTGCAGATACTCAAAAATGTCTGCGTGTCAGTGGAAAACATAATGACCTGGAAGAGGTGGGCCATGATACCTACCACCATACTATGTTTGAAATGCTTGGCAACTGGTCGTTTGGCGACTATTTTAAAAATGAAGCCATTACCTGGGCCTGGCAGTTTCTGACACAAGAATTGAATATTGCGGAAGATGACTTGTATGTCACTGTATTCGAGGGCGATGCCAGCGATAATACCGATGCAGATCAGGAGGCTTTTGATGTTTGGGCTTCAATTATTCCTGATCGTAATCATATCCTGTATGGCAATAAAAAAGACAACTTCTGGGAAATGGGAGACACCGGCCCTTGTGGTCCTTGCTCAGAAATTCATGTCGATCTGAGAAGCGAGCAGGAAAAAAAACAAACGCCAGGGAGAGAGCTTGTTAATAAGGACCATCCGCAGGTTGTGGAAATATGGAATTTAGTTTTTGTTGAGTTTAATCGCAAAGCAGACGGTCATCTGGAAGCTCTTCCACAGAAACATGTGGATACGGGTATGGGCTTTGAGCGGCTGGCAATGACACTGCAGGGAAAGACATCTAATTATGATACTGATGTTTTTCAGCCTTTGATACAGGGGATTGCACAAAAATCAGGGAAACAATACGGGGAAGATGAAAAAACCGATATCGCATTGCGCGTGGTTGCTGATCATATCCGCGCTATTTCTTTTGCTATTGCTGACGGACAGTTGCCGTCGAATGTTAAGGCAGGCTATGTGATTCGCCGTATTTTACGTCGCGCTGTGCGCTATGGCTATACTTTCCTTGACTTTAAACAGCCTTTTATGTTCGAGTTTGTGCCTTTGCTTGTGGAGCAAATGAAGGTAGCCTTCCCGGAAATAGAACAGCAACAGCACTTGATTAGGAAGGTGATGAAGGAAGAGGAAGAATCTTTCCTGAAAACGCTGGAGACCGGGATAATAATGCTCAATAAGTTGATGGATAAAGCAATAGCGGAGAACTCCAAAAGAATTAGTGGCGAAGATGCTTTTGTGCTCTATGATACGTATGGCTTTCCTTTTGACCTAAGCCGCTTAATTGCTAATGAAAATGGTTTTCAAATTGATGTTAGCTCATTTGAAAAAGAGCTGGCAAAGCAAAAAGAACGTTCCCGAAAAGCTTCAGCCCAGCAAGCAGGAGATTGGGTGGTGCTGCAAAGCAGCGATACGGAGTTTATAGGATATGAGCATACCGAAGCTAAGGCCCTGGTAGTGAAGTACCGAAAGGTGAGCCTGAAAAAGGCATCTTTTTATCAGCTTGTTCTTGACAAAACGCCGTTTTACGCCGAAGCCGGAGGCCAGGTGGGGGATACCGGCTTAATCCGGCAGGGAGAACAAAAAATTCCTGTCAAAGATACCATCAGAGAAAATGACCTGATTATTCATTTATGCGATGAGCTGCCCGCAGATCTCAAGATGCCGGTGTATGCTGAAGTTAATGACAGTAAAAGACGGGATACAGCCAATAACCATACAGCTACACATCTGCTGCATTATGCTTTGCGCGATGTTTTAGGATCTCATGTTGAGCAAAAAGGATCGCTGGTTCATCCGGACTATCTGCGTTTTGACTTTTCGCATTATCAAAAAATGACAGCAGAAGAACTGCGGGCTGTCGAGAAGCAGGTGAACAGAAAGATCAGAGCAAATATCAAACTTAAGGAATACCGCGATAAACCGATGGAACAAGCGCGGGAAATGGGCGCTATGGCCTTGTTTGGAGAGAAATATGGCGACCGCGTGAGGGTGATTCAGTTTGGTGATTCAGTAGAGCTTTGTGGG
>JBNJHE010000170.1:0-3156 GCA_051748205.1 Bacteroidota bacterium
GAACATTGAACAAAGAACCCCGGTGAAACATCTCCTGTCGTCGCGTTTCACGGGGCAAGCAAGGAACAAAAATATAAAACTAGGAGCGCCAATAATAAAAAATACCTTTTTTGACAAGCTTTTTATGGTCCAGAAGCCATTGTATCACCTTTAATACTTTAGCTTCATTACTAATATCAGCAGCGCGGACAATTTCTTTAAGGGTGAGCCTGTCTTCCTGTAATAGCGGTTTAATACGACTTAGGACCAGATCAAATTCATACTCCGAAAGATTAAGCTTGTTTCTTTTTCGACAGACATCACATTGTCCACAGCGTGGAGCATCCTTTTCTCCAAAGTATTCCAACAGCATCTGGCTACGGCATCTGGTAGTGGAAGTAATATAATCTTTCACGGTATCCAGGCGCTTGCGTGCTGCTTCCTTTCGGTCCTTATAATGTTCTTTAGAAATATCTAAATCTCTGATATCCAGCCGTGGGCTTAAAAACACCAAATGAGGTTGTTCACTACGAGGTATATAATCCAACACGTCCATCTGCTGAAGACGCTGCAGTATCTTTACTGTCTTATCCACTGTAATTCGGGCACGATGAGCCACTTCACGTTCATTAATAGCAATAAAGTCAGTAAACATACCCGGATACGAACGCAGCAGGATCTTAATAAAAGGATCATAAAAGGCTTCCCTAACCTGGAACTTATACAACTCCGTACGGTTCATTCTGATATGTAACCTGGAGTTATTCCTTAAAGCATCGCTCATGAGAATATATCCTTGCTTTTCTAAAAAGCTTAATGCATTGAACACTATCACCGGCTTGAATTGATTCGCCTCGCAAAACTCATTCAAGTCGAAACGATAAGAAGTATTAGCTCCGGTGCCAACAGGCACCTGGAAAAAGTTGCCCAGGGCATTATAAATCGTTTTAATCAACTCTAACGGCGGGAAGGCCAGCTCAAAAAAACGCTCAGCATCAATGATATCCGAGTTATTATACAGCAGAACAGCCCAGGACGCTTTTAAGTCGCGGCCAGCGCGGCCTGCTTCCTGAAAATACGCTTCAAGATTATCCGGTAAATCCATATGCACCACAAAGCGAACATTCGGCTTATCGATACCCATCCCAAAAGCATTGGTAGAAACAATCACTCTGGTAATGCCATGCATCCATTCCTGCTGTCGCTTTTCCCGCGTTTGCTGGTCTAAGCCGGCATGGTAATAGTCGGCTTTGATTTGTTTCTTTTGCAACCACTGCGCAATTTCACGGGTTTTACGCCTGTTTCTGACATACACTATGCCCGTACCCCGAACCCGGTGAATAACCCGAAGCATGCGACTAAGCTTATCTTCTTCATGTTGTACAACATACGCCAGATTTTTACGCTCAAAGCTTTTCTGAAAAACATGGGGTTGTGCAAACAACAACTTCTGCTGGATATCTTTCACAACACCAGGTGTGGCTGTAGCTGTTAAGGCAAGCACCGGCACATCCGGGATAAGCTTTCGTATATCAGCAATTTTTAAATACGGTGGACGAAAATCATATCCCCATTGCGAAATGCAGTGAGCTTCATCAACAGCCAAAAGGTTTACACTCATGCGCGACAGCCGCGCTTGAAACATCTCAGTTTGCAAGCGCTCCGGAGAGCAATACAAAAAATTCAATTGCCCATTACAAGCATTCTCCAGTGTAATGTCAATTTCATTCATTGTCATTCCACTATAAACAGCAGCAGCTTTGATATTACGGGCTACTAAGTGCTCAACCTGATCTTTCATCAAGGCAATTAACGGTGTTACGACAATACACATCCCTTCCATTGCCAGGGCCGGGACCTGAAAACATATCGACTTGCCACCACCGGTTGGCAGCAAAGCCAGCGTATCCCGCCCATCCAAAACAGACTGGATAATATCTTCCTGCAGGGGACGAAACTGATTATACCCCCAATAATCAAACAGTACTTTATGTATATTGTAGTTGGACACCAGTTTTTACAACTTACCCCCCTATTGGTTTATACTTTTGAGCGCAAAAAAAAGATTTTCAGCAGCCGACCAGATACGCTTTACTTCACAAGCACCTCTTCGACAGCCTCTCGTCCCATCTCTTTATTAATCATCTGCTTTATCTTTTCCTTTCCATAGCTTAACTCAGACCTTAAGGCTGCCGAATCCAATTCAATAATCAGGACTTTGTCATGAAGATATACGTTATTTGTATGACGGGCAATCATAGCCCCCATATTTTTGTCCCATATACGGCCGATATTGATCTCATCCAGCCTTGCCCCCAGCCTGTAGTAGTCAATAACCTGACGAACAACATCGCCTAATGATTGCTGGTTGTCTTTTTTCTTCATGTATATACTTTTTTGACTTGCCCTTTTTCGATCAGAAAAAAACGCTTCTCGGTGTCAATATCTTCAAATGCCTTTTCGATACGCTCCTGATGTGTATCGGTTATAAATATCTGTCCAAAATTATTTTCCGACACCAGGGTCATAATCTTTCCAACCCGCTTAGAATCCAGTTTATCAAAGATATCATCCATCAATAGCACAGGAGAATACCCTTTTATCTTTTTCATATAGTCGTATTGGGCAAGTTTTGCAGCTACAATAAACGACTTTTGTTGTCCCTGCGATCCAAATTTCTTCAACGGAAAATTGTTAATGGAAAAAATAAGATCATCTTTATGGGTGCCCACACTGGTATACCTCAACAGCTGATCTTTGTCACTGTTCCTTTGCAACAAATCTTTTATGGAGTTATCATGCAACTGACTATCATAGCTCAATTGCGCCACCTCATCGCTGCCCGCAATAAAACGAAAATATTTTTCAAAGACTGGGCTAAAATCATCAATAAACTGCTTGCGAACGGTAAATATTTGAGGGGCAAGGAGCAACATTTTCTGGTCCCAGATATCAATACTTACCGGATCATACCGCCCTTTCACTGCAAATTGTTTTAGAAGTGCATTGCGTTGTTGAACTGCCTTGTTGTATTGCATCAGGATATCCAGATAATGCTTATCAAACTGAGCGATAATGCCGTCAATAAATTTGCGGCGGCTTTCACTCCCCTCATAAATAAGCGAAGTATCCGAAGGTGTAATCATCACCAAAGGATAGCGACCAATGTGATCAGCC
>JBNJHE010000171.1:0-3057 GCA_051748205.1 Bacteroidota bacterium
TTTCTCGCTGTTAAGCTCATTGAAAAGGATAAAGAGACGGAAAAGAAGATCTCGTCTCTGCCGAACAGCAAAGAAATACTACATACCCGCGATGAAGAAATTGAGCGTATCGAATCGGTTTACGGAGAGGATTCGGAAGCGCAAATCACCGATGCCAAATATGGTTTTATTGCCGGGGCATTGAGAGAAACCCATAAAAAAAGTGGCGGTCAGCAGCATAAAAACACGAAGATCGTTGACTCTTTTATCACGCATAAATTCTGGGGCATACCCATTTTTATGTTTTTCATGTGGCTCACCTTCTATGCTACGTTCAAGCTGGGCGCCTATCCTATGGAGTGGATCGAGTCTTTCGTAGAGGTTGTCTCCCGGGGTCTTTATCAGACCATGCCCGACGGCATGTTCAAAGACCTTTTGATCCAGGGCATCATAGGAGGTGTTGGCGGAGTCATTGTTTTTCTGCCCAACATTCTTTTGCTTTACTTTTTTATCTCACTGATGGAAGACACGGGATACATGGCACGGGCCGTATTCATTATGGATAAAGCCATGCACAAGATCGGATTGCACGGGAAGTCGTTTATTCCTTTGCTGATGGGTTTTGGTTGCAATGTGCCGGCGATCATGTCCACAAGGATCATCGAAAGCAAGCGCGACCGTCTGATCACTATTCTTATCAACCCGTTCATGTCTTGCAGTGCGCGTTTGCCGGTATATATCCTGTTCATCACTGCTTTTTTCTCGACTTACCAGGGAACGATTTTATTTTCCTTATATGGAATTGGCGTCTTATTGGCGATTGGTTCAGCGTTGCTACTGCGTAAAACCATGTTTAAAACCAAAGATGTTCCCTTTGTCATGGAACTGCCGCCCTACCGTCTGCCGTCAGGCAAAACCCTTATAAAACACATGTGGCACCGGGCAGAACAATATCTCAAAAAAATCGGTGGAATTATTCTTCTGGCTTCTATCATAATCTGGGCTTTAGGTTACTTTCCGCGAGACCCCGAAGCCGAAAAGCAATTTGCTCAAAAAGAACAAAAAATCGAGCAGAACTTTAATTCCAAAATCAGCGATGCCTCAGATGCTCAATTAAAGGATTCCCTGCAACACGAAAAAGCCCTGGCACTGCACAAACTGGATTTAAAAGAAGCAAGTCAGCATCAGGAGCAGTCGTATATCGGCAGAATAGGCAAAACCATACAACCGGTTATGGACCCGCTGGGTTTCGACTGGAAAATGAGCGTAAGTATTGTTACCGGAGTTGCCGCTAAAGAGGTGGTTGTCGGCACAATGGGAGTGCTTTATCAGGCTGATGCCGAAAGTGAAAATCTGGAAAATAAAAGTTCGCTGGTAGAGAAATTACGCAATCAGCGGTATCAGTCCGGACCCGAAAAAGGAGAAAAAGTGTTCACGCCCTTAGTTGCTTTTGCCTTTATGCTTTTTATTTTGATCTATTTCCCCTGCGTAGCTGTTATTGCAACGATCAAAAAAGAAACGGGAACCTGGAAGTGGGCCTTATTCACGATATTTTATACCACAGGTCTGGCCTGGGTAATCTCCTTTTTGGTGTATCAGATCGGAAGTCTTTTTGCATAAACGCGAAGCCCAATGACGACAGAGCAAACATACATGATATTTTATCTGACACTGGCATTTGCGGCATTCTTACCGCGTATTCCATATATCGGTCGTTATTTTCAGGTATTCAATACGATGGTCCACGAAGACGGACATGCACTGATGGCTTTAGTCTCCCGGGGCAAAGCCCAAAAAATCGAATTGTTTGCCGACACCTCCGGATCAACTATTACTTATGCAAAATCCAAACTGAGTCACTTTCTCACATCCCTGGCAGGATATCCGGCTTCTGCAGGTGCGGCTTACCTGCTTTTTTACTTGCTTAATCAACAAGACGAACTAACGCTACTTATAGCCATCAGCGTTTTACTGGCGCTGAATCTTATTTTGTTTGTCCGCAACACTTACGGAGTGATCTGGATCCTAACCTTAGGCGGATTACTCTATCTTTTGTTTTATTTTGACAACCTGCTGGCTATGCGTATTGCCGTTACTTTCTTTGCCGGTGTTCTATTTTGGGGGTCACTATTTGCTCCATTAACATTAATTAAAATCGCCTGGCAAAACCCTCGCCAGGCTGGTGATGCAGCTAATCTGAACAAACTAACCGGAATTCCGTCTTTATTATGGAGTCTGTTGTTTTTGGCCTTCTCGCTATGGATAGCGTATTTTACAATCCGTCAGTTTCCATTAGCTGAAGGAGTTATAGACCAACTAAAAGATATCAACTTATGATTCAAAATATAATTACCGCCATTATTGTTATTGCTGCAGTCATCATCGCGGCCAATAAAATCTACCGCAACATCATGAAGAAGAAAGATGGCTGTAGTGGCTGCGAAACAGATGACTGTGACGGTTGTCCTTTGGAAGATCTGAAACAGGATATCAATAAAAAACAATTTTAGGCTGTTTATGTCACGTTTATTATTCGAAAATTTCAATATTCTGTCTATTTTTGGCTGAAATTTACGCGCAGGTATGAGAACAATATGGTGCATACTTTTTCTGGCTTTACTCTCAGGAACTTTAAGCAGTCAGGAAAAAAAAGATTATGATGCTGCCCGGACAGATCAGGCGCCGGTGATAGACGGCAAGATCGAAAAGCTATGGAAACAAGCTCCCCGCGGCGGAGATTTTTGGATGCATGAGCCAACCAACCACCGCGAGCCCAGTTTTGAAACCAACTTTTATGTGCTTTATGATGACCAGGCGCTATACATTGCCTGTTTCATGCATGATCCGCACCCGGATAGTATTATGACCGAATTAGGAGAAAGGGATAAATTCAATTCGCTAAACGCAGATCATATCTCTGTGGATGTTCTGCCTTTTAATGACGGGCTTAACGGAAATGCATTTAAAGTGTCGGCAGCGAACCTGCAGGGAGATGAAAAATATTCCCCTGCCGGAGTGGATGTGAACTGGGATGCCGTCTGGCAATCAGCTACACGGGTTGTCGACTCCGGCTGGGTA
>JBNJHE010000172.1:0-3022 GCA_051748205.1 Bacteroidota bacterium
CGTTCTCTTACGTCTCTTCGTTCGCCCTATCGCATCATCACATCAACGCTTCATCACCAACTCGCTCTGCGCGCACCCCTAAATCTCCGCCTAAGGCGGAAATCCCACCGCACAATGACATAGCCTTCTGGCAGTTCGCCTCCTCGCATTTAATCATGCGTGTGTGTGTTAAAGTTTTTGTCATGGCTCGGTTCATAAGTTAATGCTTTTATATTTTGGTCAAATGACCTCAATTTATTTTTTTCGCAACCACCCCAAAACCTGTTTACTATCAATTATCCATCTCCCATTTGTGTGAATAAGATCAAGCTTTATTCTTGAAGGTGCTGAGGGCCCGGGGTTTTGTTGAATAATCTCCAATTGATACAGGAAAACTTCTGAAATGATAGCCACATGACCATATTTATTAAAGGCAGTGCCATCGAAAACAATCAGATCATTGGCTTGTGGTTTTGAGCTACCGCCCGGATTTTTGTATTGGATAAGGTTCCTGTCTGGATTTATGTCTCCATCTGCCACTGAAGAATCAAAGAAGTCCTTAGCATGCCCGTAGCTGTTCGGCATTTTATGGTCCAGGTGTTCGTAATAATATCTTTTGACAAATTCCACACACTGGTATTTTAGTCCGAGGTTATAGCCGTCAGAAGCAAGGTGGCGCCCTGAAACATTACCGATTTTTCCGTTATAGTAAACATAAACATTATTCAGGCTGTCAACAGCCTGTCCGATATTATAATTTTGGGAGTCCTTTTCAGGATTTATTTTTGCTGCTTTTATTTCCTTTTGACTGGCATTACCGGATTGCGGGCTTGTTGACGTCCCATTGCTTTCATAAATCAAGAAACCGGCGATAATGAGCAGGCTTATTGCAAAAACAAAGAGTGTTATTTTTGTGCTTCTCATGGCAGTTATTTATGTAACCATACCCTGACTGAAATATTATAGAATCCTTAATGCTGTCAGCATTGACACATATACGCTGTTTAAGATTTCGACTTTTTGGGTAAGACAATCATCAGATAAACCATACCAATGACAGCAGCCATAGCTGAGGCTGTCAGTATACCGACCTTGGCTTTGTCCAGAATTATTGCATCTACAAAAGACAAGTTGGCAATAAACAGCGACATAGTAAAGCCAACGCCACCAAGCAAGGCAATTCCCACCATATCCTTCCATTTTGAATTGGAGGGCAAACTGGCCAGGTTCATTTTTACCGAAATCCAGGAGAAAGAGAATACCCCAATCAATTTCCCCAGCACCAACCCAAGGATAATTGATAAAGAAACACCTTCGAAAATAGAGCCTTGCATAGTACCCAGATACACTCCGGCATTGGCAAAAGCAAATACAGGCATAATCACTAACATAGTGAAGCGATGTAAGCTATTCTCAAACCATTGCAAGGGACTTGTCAGGTCATTGACACACTTTTTTACCTGATGTACCAGTTCAAGCTGATGATGATCAAGTGCTCTAATTTTTTGCTCTTTATCCTCAATCGTTCCGTTAAGCTCTTGAATATCACACTCTACATCTTTAGTGAACTGAATCGCATTTAGCCTGGAAGTCATAGGAAGCGTCAATGCCAGCAATACTCCGGCTATTGTCGTATGCACTCCTGACTGCAGGAACAACCACCACACGATGACACCAATAACAACCGTTAAAAATCTGCTATGGATGCCTCTATTCCCAAGCAAATAAAGTAATAACAACAATATGACAGCAATACCAAGTGCCATCCATCCAATTTTTTCGCTATAGAATACCGCAATCACGATAACAGCACCCAGGTCGTCGACAATAGCAAAGGCAGTCAAAAATACCTTAAGGCTTAATGGCGCCCGGCTACCCAGCAAACTTAAAATACCGATAGCAAAAGCAATATCCGTAGCCATTGGTATACCCCAACCCCCGATAGTGTCAGGATGACCTCCATTCAGTGCCAGATAAATAACAATTGGGACAACCATTCCGCCAATAGCAGCTACAACAGGCAACATAGCCTGTCGCACCGTGGACAACTCCCCTACCAATATTTCGCGCTTAATTTCCAAACCAACAACAAAAAAGAAAACAACCATCAGGGCATCATTCACCCAAAAATGCATACTCCTGGTCATATGGCCAATAGTAAAATCAGAATGCCAGAAATGATGATACCACTCATGCAATTCTGAATTGGCTATAATCATAGCTGCAGCAGCCGCTATTAAAAGCAAAATACCTCCTGTAGCTTCTGCCTTTATAAACTTTTGTATTGTATTGGTTACCATAATACTAGATTTACAGGTAAAATTAATTAAATTGAATTAAATTAATTACGTTCTATCATCTGTCTATAATTTTATTAAATAGGTCAGATATTTACCCCGTCTTTTTCTTTTCAGGGGAGCTTGCCATGACACATCCTCTTTTAACCATACGCTTTCTATTATTTATAATCATCAGCGTATGTGTTGAAGTTTTTATTATGGCTCGGTTCATCCAATAATATGGTTGCCAAAAGTAAAATATTTTTTCTTTCAGAAAAAAAGAAATGAAATCAAAAGTGAATAAAATAAAAACAACTTATCAACCAGGGCGGTTAATAACTTTTAGCATTAGGAATGCCAGGCCGTTCTTTTGTGGCTGTTTCTTTTTGACAGACAACACCTTACGTCATAGCCAACAATAAACTATGCCAAAAGCCAGATAATGCAGGAGCTGGCATCAATCAACTTCGTAGCGCGGTATTGATTGAGGCAGGCGGGTTAAGAGCTCATAATTCATACTGTTGTTCATATCGCTAAAAGAGCTTACCGTAATGGATTTATCCCCTTGCTTTCCAATGAGCACGACCTCATCATTCACCTTAACATCAGGCAGGTCAGTGACATCAACAACCATCATATTCATATTCACCGTTCCGACAACAGCTACACGTTTACCATTGATCAAAACGTGTCCGTTATTACTCAAGGTGCGGCTAAAGCCATAGCCATAACCAACAGGCACAGTAGCTATTTTGCTTTTCCTG
>JBNJHE010000173.1:0-3020 GCA_051748205.1 Bacteroidota bacterium
CAACCCTGAGTGTAGCCCAAAGAACTGATTCCTACTGCAGGATTACTTTGATTTGCTATTTTGTAAATTGTATCCCATTGACAACCAGATGTGTCTGTTGCGCTAAAGGTGAGTGTGTATAATCCCAACGAATTGTATGTGTGCGAAACAGGAAAGCTGTCGCTTGTGTAATTTGTGCTTTGGCCATCGCCCCAGTCAATTTGATATGAATTAATGGCGGCAGTGTCTATCGTTGTGTTTTCTAATGTTAAATGATAGGTGGGGTTGGACAACGAAGGCGAATTGTCACAATTACTAAATGGCGAAATAGTATCAGTATCATGAAGGGATAAATATGGATTGTTTGTACATTGACCATATATTTCATTCCTGCCAGGGCTTAATAATAGAATTCCCATTATTAGAAAAAGGGTTTTATAAAATGGCATAGCGTATCTCTTTTATATGGGTACAAAATTACGGTATCGGAGTAAGTAAGTGCAAGTAATGACGACACTAATAAATCATTTTTCTCATTTTGGGAATCATAAGAAACTATTAAAAATAACAGGTGTTGTGTCACCGCTGTTGTGCAGGCGAAGTAGCAAATTTTTATTTAAGAAAAAAGAAGAAATACTTTACATAATCATCGTTTTTTGAAGAAAAAATCATGCAAAACTGCGAAAATGTAACAGGGTCTGGATTGGCCAAATTTGGGTTGATATGAGGCTAACTTGCATTATATGTGGCTGTTGCCGGCTAATGATTTGTCCGCAACGGTATGTTATTTTTTCGTTAGCTAATGGTTAATAAAATAAGCTCTTTTATTTCTTTCGCTTTTTCTGGTTTATTCGTTTTGTCGTAACTAACAATTAAATTATTGAGCATTCTTGTAATAATGACTTTATTTGTGCAAGGAAGGAAGTATTCTTGCTTAGGATTTACCTTAATATGTTTTAAGAATTCCCCAACTTCATTGTGTGTGAAAACGACACCTTTGTTAAAGACATTGATATAAAAAAGGATATCTTCCGGTTTAGCCTGGAAGGGCGTATGATTATCCACATAGGCTAAAATAAAATGTTCCGGCAAATTAACACCAAAAATGGGGATGTCAAGTTTTTGAGCAATAATGGCATATAGCGAACTTAATGTAATCGGATTCCCTTTTTTAGCGAATAAGACATCGTTGATAAAGGAATTCCCGGGAGCATAAAAATTGCTGGAGTTCGCCTGAAACCGGTGAACTGAGAAAAAGATATGATTCAGTACTTTTACTTGCTCCAGGGCTGTTAGCTGATCGTTGATCTCAAGCCAGGCATCCTTTCGGATTTGATCAATTTTTTTTAATACCTGATCTGTATTTAGCTCAGGATATTGATATTCGGCAATTATTAGTAGTCCGGACAGCAGATCTTTTTCCGGTGAGGCGAGCCATTGCGAAAAATGTTGTTTTACATGTTTATAATTTATTTTAGACAAAAGTATGTTTATCCGGTTTCTTTGAACAGGATGTGCGCTCTTGATACTGGCTTTTTTTAGCTCGTCACGTACCTGTATGCCCAGTTCCAAAATGCGTTGTTCCACATCTTGATATACTGTTAGGTCGGGGTCATCAAGAAGGGTAATCAGCGCATCTAATTGATTATCTGCCTTCATCATTTGTCCGCTATGGTTTTCAAAACTTCATCTATCAGTCTTCTGACGGCTTGTTTATGATCTTTGCTGTATTTTCCGGCTTCTCTGTTGGCAATAATAGCGCATATTGTCAGGGTGTTGTGCCTGAGCTGTTGTCCTAAAGCGTATAGTGCTGAGGTTTCCATTTCATAATTGGTCACAGGATATCCTTTCCAGGAAAATGAAGCCAGCCGATTGTTTTGGTTTTTTATGGCCATTGGTATTCTGAGCTGTCTTCCCTGTGGACCGTAAAAGCCAGGGGCAGTTACTGTTATGCCGCGCTGGATTAGATCTGAGAAAAGGCGGTCCAAAATATCGGAGCCTTTTACAAAATATGGCGCTGACAGTTTTTTGCTCCAATGGCTGTGAGCAAGAAAGGCTGCTGTGGCTTCTTCATCCAATAGCATTGAATCCAGAGCATAAAAATGAGCTAAGTTGTCAATCCCCATCCCATATTTACTGATGATAAACTGATCAACTTCCAGTGTGGCATTTAAGGCTCCGGATGTCCCCAAACGGATTATGTTTAACTGATGATGTGTCTTCTTTTTCTGACGTGTCTCCAGGTCGATGTTTACCAATGCATCAAGCTCATTGATCACAATATCAATGTTGTCAGTGCCAATTCCCGTCGATATCACACTAAGGCGCTTGTGGTTTAATATTCCGGTATGGGTAATAAACTCACGATTGATGACCTTATGATCAATCTTGTCGAATCGACCCGAAATTTCTGCTACACGTCCCGGATCACCAACCAAAATAATGTCATCGGCTATCTGCCATGGCTGTAATGCTAAATGGTATATGCTTCCGTCTTGGTTCCTGATTAGTTCAGATGCTTCTATTCGGTTCATATCTTTGACTTCTTTAGACAAAGATAAGGACTTTGGTGGCTGTATTAAAGTGGATAAAAATAATTAATCAACACTCTAATGTTAATGGACAAAGCATGGACTTTTTTTGTTGGCGGCAAAGGGTATATCTGCCTGCCTGTGCTATGTCAGCCTGGTTTAGTTGGTGCAGGTCTTGTTTTTTTTTAGTTCAATCGGAAACTTAGACTCTGTTTTTTTTTTGACTGAGAAAATAATTATCAGGATTTAACCAACACAATAGCATTGACACAACAAAAATAACGAACCAGGTTTTGTGGCTTTTGCTATGAGGACAGTTGTTGAATTTTCACTTAATTTTGTCAGAAGTAAAAAAAAGTTGTGAACCGGTCCATAATCAGCCTAAGGCGATGATGCGAGAGGGCGAACGAAGAGACTTAAGCGACTAAAGAGAACGAAGAGACTTAAGCGACTTAAGAGAACGAAGCGACTTAAGCGACTAAAGAGAACGAAGCGACTTAAGCGGCTAAA
>JBNJHE010000174.1:0-2928 GCA_051748205.1 Bacteroidota bacterium
CCAATTGTCTTTAGTGATAATATGGCTCTTGCTGTTATTGCGGCTTCCGGAGGCTATCCAGAAGCCTATGAAAAGGGAATGAAAATCAGCGGCCTGGAAGCCCTTGAGCAGGCCATAGTGTTTCATGCCGGAACAAAGATTCATAATAATGAATTTTTAACTGCCGGAGGACGAGTGCTTGCTGTTGTTGCCCTTGAACAGGATATTGAAAATTTGCGCAAGATTGCTTATGACTCTATGAAAATGATTCAATTTGAAAAAAAATACTTTCGTTCTGATATAGGTCTTGATCTGATTTCCTGATATATGATCATTCGCTATTATACATCCAATATGCCCTTTCAGCAAATCCTGGGCATTTTTGTCACTGCTCTTTTACTTTGGAGTGGCTTCTTTTTGGGTTATTCAACCTGGACACCACACGCTGATCTCGAGCCTCTGGGTTTTTATTTATATCAGGCAGCCTGGCAGTATCCTTTGGCAGCCTCTTTGTTAAGTATGTTAATGGTTGTCTTTCAGGCTTTGTGGGCTAATTCCTTATCGCACCAGATAAAATTCAGCGCACATACTTCTTATCTTACTGCCTTTATCTATCTGCTGTTTGCCGGGACATTTCAAGGTTATTTGATGACCGGACCGGCTATTATTGCTGGCTTCATTGTCCTTGGGGTTTTTCAGACAATGATAAATGCGTATTACCAAAGAAATATGTATCGAAATATTTTTCATGCTGCTCTTCTCGCTGGTATTGGTGCATTGTTTTATTGGCCGTTGTTGGGCCTTTGGTTGTTTGTCCTGATAGGATTAATCGTGTATCGCGATATAACAGTACGGAAAATTTTGTTGGCTATACTTGGGTTGTTGCCTCCTTTGGCAGGTGTTATGCTGTATCACTATAGCCTGCACAGCGAAGATCAGTATTTTTATTGGATGGGGCAAGCAATGGCTGACTGGCATATTTCGCTGGATTTTTCAGTGCCTGAAGTGATGCTGTTTGCGTTACTCAGTATATTTCTCATACTTTCCGCGGTGTTGATTAGCTATAAGTCTGGTGAGCGTATTATGAGTACGCAAAGATTTATCGTAATGATAAACTGGTATTTTGGTATAGCCATTCTTCTTGGTGGACTGGGGCAGGACCTAAAACAACATATGATGCTTCTTTTCCTTCCCATAGCTCTTTATTTGGGAAGTGTAATAGAAAAAATGAAAAAGAAATATTTTTTTGAAATGGCTCTGTGGTTATATATATTGCTCCTTGTGATTTATAGGTTTGAAGATGAAATACAAAGGTTTTTTGGAATAGAATTAAGCATGTTCAGCAATTTTTAGGATGGCATTAAGATCGTTTTATAGAAAGAATCAGACCGAAGCCGGCCTTGATGAAGCCGGGCGGGGATGTTTGGCCGGCCCTGTGGTAGCCGCAGCCGTAATTTTACCTGAAAATTACCAGCATTCTGTTTTGAATGATTCAAAATCTTTAAGCAGGATACTTCGACTAAAGGTTAGGGAAGACATTAAAAATGATGCAATTGCCTATGGAGTTGGCATTGTATGGAATGAGAAAATCGACGAGATCAATATTCTGAATGCTTCTTTTTTAGCCATGCATCTTGCGCTTGATCAAATAAAGCAGAACATTGATTTTTTACTTATAGACGGTAATCGTTTTACAAAGTACAAAGAGATTTCACATCAGTGTATTGTTAAAGGAGATGGAAAATACCTGGCCATTGCAGCAGCTTCTGTGCTGGCTAAAACAACCCGGGATGCTATTATGGAAGACCTGCATCAGCAGTATCCCGCTTATCATTGGGATCAAAACAAGGGATATCCAACAAAGCATCATCGAAGAGCCATTATGGATAATGGAATCACACCTTATCACCGGCTCAGCTTTAATTTAAACCCGCAGCTTTCACTCAAGATATAATCTGTCAACATCCTACTGTTGATTTGTTTTTTTGTTTGATACAGATCATAGCTGATTAGTATTTATCTTTGGGTCAAATAATCGATAGTCTATATCTTATGGAAAAAAAGAAAAAAATCACATATTCTTTACTTGGACTCGCCGCTGTTGTGGTATTGGGTGTGGTGATTTTTTTTGGCGTCCATTTTTATAAAAAGCTGACAACCGAGGTGACATCTGTTTATCATGCTATTCCCGGAAACAGCTATGCTCTTGTTGAAGTTGACAAGCCTTCGGTTTTTTGGGGAAAAATGAAAAATCAGCTTATATATCATGAGCTTAATGATATTCAAAAGATAAGGGAATATACACATCGAATCGATTTTTTGGATTCTTTGCTAAATAAAAATGAGGCTTTCAGGGCATGGGTAGAAAAGGGAAAGCTGGTGTTATCATTGCATTACAGAGGGTCTGACCGCTTTTCTTTGTTAGGGTTGCTGCAGCTATCAACCACCAGGCAGGCTGATGAGGTAGTGGGATTGATCAAAGAACATGCTACGGTTGTTTCAATCGGGGAGCATCCTTATCCTCAGTATAAAGCCACCATTAATGACTCAAATGTGTTTTATTTTTCTGTTCCTGAAGGAATTTTGATGGCCTCCTATGATGCGGCTCTTTTAAGTCAATCTGTTGAATTTCTGAAAAGCGGAAGACATATTTTAACAGACGCTGAGTTCAGGAGTGTTTATCAGGTTAAAGGCAATAATGAAGATGCACACATCTTTTTTAATCATAAGGGGTTTCATCGCTTTTTAGCTTCTTATGCTGCTCCCGATCAGGTGGGAGCAATACAGAACTGGTCCGGTTTTGCAGGCTGGTCTGAGTTGGATCTGAACCTGACGCCCCGGGGCCTGTGGTTTAGTGGCTATACCTCGTTGAATGATTCTAGCAGAAATTTTCTGAGTGTGTTTCACAACCAAAAGGCCGATGAAATCCGGCTGTCTTCTGTGGTCTCA
>JBNJHE010000175.1:0-2705 GCA_051748205.1 Bacteroidota bacterium
GTAAGGGTTTTTGGTGTTTACGTTTCCGCTGATGTTGTGGATTCCAAAATTATAAAGATTTAGTCTTGAATTGATGTTAAGGTGGCCGGAAGTAGCCAGCACACCGGAACCGCTGATATAGATATTGCTGGTATTGTTTCCAGTTACCCCAAAATTATTAATGTTTGCCGTACCGCAAATGACAAGTGAAGCGCCGTTTTTGAACTTTAGCTGGTTTCCTACGGTAAGGTTGCTGCCTTCCGGTACGCAATAATCCGCGCCGTCCAGCGTAAGTTGGTTGTATATTCCGGATAACGTTTCTTCGCATTCATCACAGCCGGGGTCTACAATTACGCTTTTGTTTTGATTAGATGATTTTTCCATCCTCTGGAAGGTATGGCTTATGCTTTGTCCCGAAACGGGAATTTCTGCCAATTCGTATGAGCCATCCGGACTTCTTTTCTCTGCAAACAGTTTTTCTACCCTTGTCGGGATTGTGAGTTTCACTGAATACTCAAACTGCTTGGTTATTCCTTTGGTTAAGAGTCTGCCACCCTGAGTGGGATGGTCAAGATATATCTTGATAATATGCTGTAGCTCATCTTCATCTTGCGGAACAACAGTAATTGAAGCATTTACTTTTTGCGTACTCTTAAATTCAAATTCCGGATTGATATTCAGTTCCTGGATAGTTTCAGGTTGATCTGTAGTAGGGTTATCGTTGGGATTTTTTTCACAGGAGATAAAAAATACCGTTAAAATAAAGCCTAACGTGAGCAGTTTAAAACGATTAATATATTTCATAGCTATATGTTTTTGTATATACGATTAAAAATTGTGCCAGCAATATATAATTATGATAATCAGCACAATAAATATTAAATCTTGGTCTAAGATGTCCCTATAAGGAAATCCGTCCCCAAAATGAATATTATCACTGGCATTAAAGGTAACAATAAAACCTGAAAGTCACTTAAATTTCAAATATACCACTGGAAAAAAGTGGATGGCAATTTGAAAACACAATAAATAATTGGATAATTTGCTTCTTCGTGGGTTTTAATACTTCCACTTCCTTGCTATAGCAACCAGCGAAAGCATCACCGGCACTTCTACTAACACGCCCACTACCGTTACCAGCGCTGCCGGCGATTGCATCCCGAAAAGGGAAATGGCTACGGCTACGGCCAGCTCGAAAAAATTGCTGGCGCCAATCATAGCTGCAGGAGCGCATACCTGGTAGTTCAGCTTAAGCCTTTTACCGCCAAACCAGGCCAGGAAAAAGATAAAATAAGTCTGAATTACAAGAGGGACAGCAGCAAGTAAAATAATCAAGGGATTGTTGATAATGTTCTGAGCCTGAAAAGCAAACAGCATTACAAGTGTAATCAGTAAAGCTACAATGCTAACAGGTTTGAGCCTTGGTAAAAACGTGTTTTTAAACCAATCCAAGCCCTTTGCGCGTATCATGAAATGCTGTGTAATAACTCCGGCCACCAGCGGGATAACAACAAAGGCAACAATACTGGCTACCAATGTATCATATGGGATTTCAATATTCGTAATGCCCAGCAATAACCCAACGATCGGAATAAAGGCAACCAAAATAATCAAATCATTGACTGAAACCTGCACCAGCGTATAATTGGGGTCGCCATTGGAAAGATACGACCAGACAAACACCATGGCTGTGCAGGGCGCCGCTCCCAGGATTATCGCACCGGCAATATACTCTCCGGCCATAGCCGGGTCTATCCAGGCCGCATAAATTTTTGAGAAAAATATCCAGGCAAAAAAGGCCATGGTAAACGGCTTAACAGCCCAGTTGATAATCAAAGTCCAGACAATACCCCGCGGACGTTTCCCGATTTTTTTTATCGAGCTGAAATCCACCTGCAGCATCATTGGGTAAATCATCAGCCAGATAAGCACCATCACGGGAATATTCACCTTCGCGATTTCAAAACTGCTGATGACCTCGATGCTATCGCCGGCAAAATGACCGATTATTACTCCGGCGAGAATTCCTAATGCTACCCATACAGACAAGTATCTGTCGAAAAAACTCATTGCTTTCTTTTCCGTCATAAAAGATTCTTTTTTTATTTGTATGCACTTACCGTGATGGAAAAAATCCCCTTATCGCCTGTGTTAAAATCCGTCAGTTCATTTTCCGGGATATATTTTTCCAGTGTTTCCTGCGGTATTTCAATTCTTTTTTGTTTGTGGATTTGCATATCGCGAAAGCCGGCTTGCCGAATCACATCCAGATATTCTTCCAGCTCTAACGCTCCGGATACACAACCGGCATACATTTCGGCATCTTTGCGGAGCTTTTCAGGCAGTGTTCCTTTAACCACCACATCCGACACGCAAAAATGCCCGCCGGATTTCAGGACCCGCTGTATTTCAGCAAAAGCCTTGTGTTTATCCGGCACGAGGTTCAGCACACAGTTAGAAAGGACCACATCAAACTGATCAGCTTTCAGTGGCATCTCTTCAATATCGCCGGATAAAAAATATACATTGTCAAAACCAAGCTTTTGGTTGTTTTGGCGGGCTTTTTTTACCATCTCTTCAGAAAAATCAATTCCGATGACCTTGCCGGACTCACCGACTTCGGCTCTTGCTACAAAGCAGTCGTTACCGGCACCGCTTCCCAGGTCAAGGACCTGCTGACCGGGTTTCAGTCCGGAAAATTCCGTAGGGACACCACAGCCCAGCCC
>JBNJHE010000176.1:0-2626 GCA_051748205.1 Bacteroidota bacterium
GTGGTTTTGCCCGTGGCACCGGTAGCAGAGGATTGATTGGAAGCTTCGCTATCGAAGAAATTGGAGGAGTATGTGTTTGAAGAACCACCTCCAACAAAACCTTTATCTGTTGGGTTAGATTCTCCATCATAAATTACATCACCGATGGAATAGCAATATTCTATTGTGAGTGCAGTCTAAAAAGCCTTAAGACCCCTAAATCCACTAAAGGGGACTTGTTCAAACTGCTGATTTTCAGCGGTCTACCTTTAGGGCTTAGGGGTAAAAACGATAAAAATCAGCAGTTTGAAGGCTTTTTAAACCGGCCTCAATAAAGGCAAAGATAATATAAAAACGAAGGTATATCATTCTGTGCTGTCAGACTGCTAATCTGCCGCAATGATCAAAAATCCTGTTATTTTTGCAGTATGATTAAGCCAGAGCTATTATTACCTGCCGGGCATCCGGAGTCGTTTCATGCGGCCCTGGAAGCAGGTGCCGACGCTATTTATGTGGGCATGAAAGATTTCAATGCCCGTGAGCGGGCAAATAACTTCAATGATCAACAGCTATCACAAAGTGTTGAGCTGGCCCATCAGAAGAACCGGAAAGTGTACATCACCTTAAACACTTTGATAAAAAACAGCGAGCTCGACAGCTTAATAGAGAAGCTCTCACTGCTGGAACAGATTCGCCCCGACGCTGTCATCATCCAGGACTGGGGTGTTTATTATATAATCCGGCATTTCTTTCCCACAATCACCATTCATGCAAGCACTCAAATGGGGAATCACAATTCACTGGGCTGCATGTTTGCTGAGCAGAAAAAGATCGAGCGCATTATTATGGCCCGGGAATTAACGATGGCAGAGCTGCAGGAAATTAACAAAGACAGTGCTGTGGAACTGGAAGTCTTTATTCATGGTGCTTTGTGCTATTCCTTCTCCGGCATGTGCCTGTTCAGTTCATTTTTGGGCGGACAAAGTGCCAACCGGGGTTTATGTAAGCAACCCTGCCGGCGGTTTTATCAAACAGAAAAAGGGCAGGAAAACCTGTTTAACCTTAAGGACAATCAGCAAATCGACAACCTGCAGGCCTTAAAAAAGGCAGGGATAAAAAGTGTAAAAGTAGAGGGAAGACTTAAGTCGGCCGAATATGTTTACAGAGTTGGCAAAGCATACCGCATGGCCCTGGACTCAGCAGATAACACTGATAAAGCCAGAGCAATGCTTAAGCTGGATTTGGGGCGCGAAAAAACAACCTATTTTTTGTCCTCAAATCTGAAAGATGCTATTAGCCGGGAGCCTTACAATGGCAAACACATCGGAAAAATCGTGCAGCAATCGCCCCAACAACTCATTATAACCTCCTCCATTCCTCTGGAAAAAGGCTATCGTCTTCGTATCCGGCCAAAAGACAGGCATCAGGAAGGAAAAGCATTTAAGATCAAAGAAGTAGAACCATTAAGCCAAAAAGATCATTACAAAATCTCCGGCAACATCCCCATGAATGTGCAAACGGATGAAAAAATCTATGTCACAGAATTCAGAAAGATAAAATTCCCCAGTCGTTTTTCCAATCCACCAGCAAAACCAATATCCCCCATTGCAGGAGCACGAAAGAAAAACATACTAAATGCCCTCGCAAAAAACACGAAAACGCCCAAAAGTGAAGCTTTATATGTAAGAATTGACTCCCTGGCATGGTTAAAGAAAGTACCCCTGTCAGCAATGAATTATTTGATTTTAAACTTTACGCGTCAGGAATGGAAAGACTTTAATGCAAGGGCCGGCTTTTTGCAAAAGCATTTGCATAAACTGATCATCGAGCTGCCGAAATTTATTCCACAGGGACAAATTCCTTTTTATCAGAAATTGATTCAACAACTAACAGCTGCAGGCTACAGTCAGTATGTTATTTCACATTTATCACAGAAAGAGCTCTTTGATCATGAGGTAGAATTACTGGCAAGCGAACAGGTATACAGCCTGAATGATGCAGCTGTGGCGATGATCAAATCAGAAAATATCAAGCGCTACATGCTACCCTTTGAAAATGAATGGGAGAACATGGTCAGTATGAAAAACACCGATGGGATTGTGCCGCTATATTTCAAGCCTGCCTTGTTTTATTCCCGTATGCCTGTTCACGGCAAAGACATAACCTCAGATCAACAGGAGCAGTTCCATCGCATTTCCCGGGACGGAATAACCCATGTCTATCCAGATATTCCGGTTTCCCTGTTACAATATACAGATAAACTAAAGAAGCTCGGCTTCAGGCATTTTTTAATCGACCTTAGCTACGAAAAACCGTCCGGAAACCGCTTAAATACCATCATAAAACGAATGAATAAAGCGCAGCAAATTCAGCCTTCGACGAACTTTAACTTCACCAATGGAATTGAATAAGCCTTCCGATACTTTTTGCCTTGCGCAAGACTCGTTATAATATCATGCAAAAAAGCCACAGATAAAATCATATAGTTTTATACCTTTGAAACCATAAAATTATGAACCAATGAACCGAGCCATGATCCGCCTAAAGTGGAACACACAGGAGGATGATTAAATGGCGAATTGGCGATGATGCGATAGGGCGAACGAAGAGACTTAAGAGACTTAAGAGACTTAAGAGACTTAAGAGA
>JBNJHE010000177.1:0-2601 GCA_051748205.1 Bacteroidota bacterium
ACATATAATACGACAAAGCATTATGGACACATTACATACCATTGAAGATCATTTCATTGAAAAAAAAGTACTAACCCTCCAAAACCTGTCGCAGTATTTAAATGTTTCCGTGCGAACTATCCAGCGTATGATCAGCCCATTGGATACGATCAGAAGCTACGACCATAACGGGCGTTATTTTTCCCTTGAAAAGCTGGCAAGGTTTAATTCGATGGGTATCTGGGAGTATAAGAATATCCATTTTTCGAAATTCGGAACATTGAAAGACACCCTGGCAGCTATCATAAACAACTCAAGCCAAGGCATGGATGCCACGCAGATAAAGGATATATTGGGCGTTGATACCAGGAGCTTCCTTTTTCAATATAAAGACATCAGTGGCATTAAAAGGGAAAAAATTGGCGACCATTACGTGTATTTCAGCTCTGAACAGCGGCGATTTTCGCAGCAACTATCAAACAGGAAACAGGTTTTGGCATCTCGGGCACAAGCACCATTGGAAGGTACCGCTGCCATAAGTATACTCGTGGCAACCATTAAACATCCGGATTTTACCTTTGGGCAACTGTCGAAACATTTGAGCAAACAAGGCATAAAGATAAAACCGGAACTCATACAAGATTTTTTTATCTTCCATGGCATTGAAAAAAAAACGCCGGGTTCCAGGTAGTTAATTTGTTGCGTGAATTGATAGGCGATACGGTAAAAAGCCTGAATCTTGCCAACACATTTGCTTTTGCACCGGTGCTTCATTTTAAAACCAGCAAGGAGTTTTGCCCGCGATGCCACACCAGGCTTAAGGTATATCGTACCGACATCAGGAAGATCTACCTGCTGGATATTGGCCAGTGTAAAGCGCATCGCACATTCATGTATTGTCCTGACTGTGAAAGTGTTTTTCCGAGTGAAGATTTTGAAAAATGGGTGCCCCCCTATGCCAACGTGGGATACGACGTGATGGTGCTGACAGGCCGGTTGATACTATGTGAACACCACACGATGAAAGAAACGGTTTTGGAATTAAAAAAACGCAACGTCCATATCTCATCTTCCCAGGTGGCTTACCTGGCTCAAAGATTTATCGTTTACCTGTCAATTCTCCATCAACAATCCGCATCACTGCTAAAGATGCACATCGTTGAAAAAGGGGGCTATATTCTCCATGTTGACGGCACCTGCGATGGGGATAGTCCCCATTTGATCAGTGCAATTGACGAAGTCAGCAATTTTGTGCTGGCTAACATAAAAGTTCCTGGTGAAAGCAAAGATCAGATTGTTCCGTTTCTTCAGCAAATCAAAGAGCAATACGGTGAACCACTGGCTGTGAGCAGTGATATGGGGCGTGGGTTACTCACGGGTATTGCAGAGGTTTTTCCCGGTGTACCACACTTTATTTGTCACTTTCACTTTTTACGGGACATTGGCAAAGACCTGATGGAGAAAGATTATGCACTCATTAGAAAGAAGCTCAAAAACCACAAAATATCAGCCAAATTACGCTACCGAATGCGTTATGAATTTGGAGACAATCTACAAAACATACATGTTGGTGAAATAAATCAAATTGTACAAGACCTGGAACCAATCAATATGCAGGACACTGCAGCTATAAAAAAATTGTGTCACGTTTTGTTGCTTTGGGTCTTAGACGGCAAGAAGCACGGCAACGGCCTTGGATTTCCTTTTGACCGCCCGCATACGGAGTTTTACAGGCGTCTGCACCTGTTGTGGGAACAACTTAACAACTTTCAACAGAAATGCATTACAGACAAGCCAATGTTCAAATGTATTACAAGGGTCATAGGCGACCTCTCACCATTGTTTAATGATAAGCAATGCATGACTGCATTCCAGGGACTTACCAAAAAACAAAGCGTATTTGACAATCTGCGACAGGCGCTCTCCATTGCACTGCCTAATACTACCAAAGGGCTTAATGATACGGGTGAAGATATTGATATGAGCACAATCGAGAAAAGAGTAACGCAATTTAAAGACAATTTGATTAAAACCAAGGGATATCATAAAAGCGCTACATATCAGAAATTAACCAGGCAGATTGACAAATACTGGGAAAAGTTATTCTGTGACCCGATAAAAGTATCTACCCCTGAAGGTGACGCTTCTATTCAACCACAAAGAACAAACAACATTTTAGAGCAGTTTTTCAGGGGCATGAGACGATCATACCGCAGAGCAACGGGCAACAACTCAATGCGTAAAAAACTGCAATCAATCATAGCAGACACCCCATTGGTAAAAAACCTGGACAACCCCGAATATATGGATGTTATTTTGAACGGCAAAGAATCCCTGGAAGAGGCATTGGCAGAAATAAGTCAACAGGAAGTCATGAGAAAAATGCATGAAACCAAAAATGATGAAGCCAAAATACCTCGTAATGTTTTATTGTTGATCCGGCAAAAAGAAACAATGCAAAAATTGTTATATTTGATAGCGAGTTAAGAAATCCAATGGGATTTTGGAAAAATAGTAAACTATGGATAAAAAATCTTTGCCAAGTTTGCTATCGCTATTTGCCCCCTGTCCGGGGGCAAGATTTGCCAGTAGAACGTTAGCTCTGAAAGAGCGTCAGGTACT
>JBNJHE010000178.1:0-2579 GCA_051748205.1 Bacteroidota bacterium
ATAGTAGTTTTTGGGCTTCTACCGCAAATTCCATAGGCAGTTTATTTAATACTTCTTTTGCATATCCATTGACAATCAGATTTATCGATTGCTCTTCGTCCAGTCCTCTTTGCTGGCAATAAAAAAGCTGATCATCCGAAATTTTGGATGTTGTGGCTTCGTGCTCTACGATTGAACTTTCGTTAAATGTATTGATATAAGGCCAGGTGTGAGCTCCACATTTGTCCCCCAACAAGAGCGAATCACACTGGGAGAAATTCCTTCCGTTTTCGGCTTTTTTCGTCATTTTAACTAAACCTCGATATGAGTTCTGGCTGTATCCTGCTGAAATACCTTTGGAGATAATTGTGGATTTGGTGTTTTTCCCGATATGGATCATTTTAGAACCAGTATCTGCCTGTTGGTAATTATTCGTGACAGCTACAGAATAGAATTCTCCAATAGAATTATCTCCCATTAATATACAACTGGGATATTTCCAGGTGATACTGGAACCTGTCTCCACCTGTGTCCAGGATATTTTGGAATTGGCACCTTTAGCCAGTCCCCGTTTGGTAACAAAATTATAAATACCTCCTTTGCCTTCTTTGTTTCCGGGATACCAGTTTTGAACTGTTGAGTACTTGACTTCTGCTCCTTTATTCGCAACGATTTCTACAATAGCTGCATGGAGCTGATTTTCATCGCGCTGGGGAGCTGTACAGCCTTCCAGATAACTTACGTAACTATCGTCTTCAGCGACGATCAGCGTGCGTTCAAATTGCCCGGTATTAGCAGCATTAATACGGAAATAAGTAGAAAGTTCTACTGGACTTTTTACTCCTTTAGGGATATAACAAAATGATCCGTCGGAGAAAACGGCTGAGTTTAATGCTGCAAAATAATTATCATCCGGTGGAACGACGCTTCCCAAATGTTGACGTACCAACTCGGGGTGATTTTGCACGGCCTCACTGAAAGAACAAAAGATAATGCCTTTTTCTTCAAGTGTATCCTGAAAAGTTGTTTTCACAGAAACACTGTCAAAGACAGCATCTACGGCAACTCCGGAAAGTGCTTTTTGCTCTTCCAAGGGAATCCCCAGCTTGTTGAAAGTATCCAGTAATTCCGGGTCTACTTCGTCCAGACTTTCCTTATCCGGTTTTGTTTTGGGTGCAGAATAATAGACAATGTTTTGTAAATCAATGGGTGGTATTTCCAGATGAGCCCAATCGGGTTGGGGCATGTTCATGAATTTGTGATACGCATCCAAACGGTAATCAAGAAGCCATTGCGGCTCATTTTTCTTCTGACTGATTAACCGGATCACATCTTCGCTGAGCCCCTTGGGTATAGTATCGCTGTCTACGTTGGTGACAAATCCATATTTATAATCCGAATTGGCCACTTCGTTCAGTACTTTATCCTGATTTTGTTTTTTATCGTTTTTTTCCATACCAATTATAGTACGTTATTTAGATTAAATTAAAATTATGGGCAAAAATAGAAAAGAATAGCCACATTTGCAACAGCTCTTTTCTATTTGTATTGCACTAAATCAACAAAAACCTGTAGAAATAGTTTGGCAAAAATAAGTAATTTAAGCTGTTTTAATTGAGTGGAGATTGTCTATAGCGTCATTGTCTGATTCATGAATGTCCGAGTACAAAACCTGAATCATTTTATCGTGGGCATGAGAAGAGTTTTATCAACAAAAGGCCGAGCCAAAACTTACCAATGGCAGGTTTTGCTTTTTTTGTGGGCTAAAGCTAATTTAGAATGAAACAGAGGCGATCGAGATCAATTCATGTTTATTTCAAATCCTGATCAACAAGTTATTGTTTCAAAGGCATGTATTATCTTTGTAAGCAAAATTAAACCATTATGGAAGAAATCAGCAAAACACCTCTCACTGAACTGGGAGAATTTGGTCTTATTGACCGTTTGATGAAGGATGTACAAATAAAAGATAAAAGTACGATAAAAGGGACAGGTGATGATGCAGCCGTGATCAACAACGGCATTTTCCACACCCTGGTCACTACAGACCTGTTAGCCGAAGGCGTTCATTTCGATATTACTTACACGCCATTGAAGCATTTAGGCTATAAGGCGGTCGTTGTAAACTTGTCTGATGTGGCAGCGATGAACGCTATGCCTAAGCAAATTACGGTGAGTATTGCTGTTTCAAGCCGTTATACGGTGGAAGCTTTGGAAGAATTGTATAAAGGCATCAAATTAGCCTGTGATAATTATGGTGTTGACTTTGTAGGCGGAGATACAACAACTTCCCGTTCGGGATTGATCATTTCGGTTACGGCGATAGGTCAGGCCATGGCTGAAGACATTGTTTACAGGAACGGAGCAAAAGAAAATGATCTGATTTGCGTGTCGGGAACTCTGGGAGCTGCTTATGCCGGGTTGTTGGTTTTAGAAAGAGAGAAAAAGGCTTTTAAAGAAAGTCAGGGTGCTCAGCCTGATCTGGAGAGCTACGATTATATACTGGAACGTCAGCTTAAGCCCGAGCCTCGTCTGGATGTTATTAAAGCATTGGCACACCTTAAAGTGAAACCTTCTGCCATGATGGATGTGTCTGACGG
>JBNJHE010000179.1:0-2530 GCA_051748205.1 Bacteroidota bacterium
ACAGATGAAAAAAAATGATATTCTTTTAATCAGTGGGCTAATTATCTTTTTTGCGCCCTTTTTTATATTCGATAGTGTTTATAAAACCTATGGGCAATTAAACGACAGCTTTCCGCTGATCATGAGTTTTGTAAAATTTGCAATTCTGGCCACATTGGGAGAGACCATAGGCTTAAGAATCAGGGAAGGGAAGTATACTTACAAAGGATTTGGCATACTCCCGCGCGCATTGGTTTGGGGCTTAATCGGCCTGACGATAAAGCTGGCATTTGTCATCTTTGCCAGCGGCACACCGGTTTTTCTGGAAAAGTTTGCCGGAATTAATAATGCAACCCAATTTGCCAAAATGGATTTGGGGCTGACAAAAGTGCTTGTTGCCTTTTGCATTAGTGTGGCCATGAATGTTATTTACGCTCCGGTAATGATGACCATGCATAAAATTACGGATACACACATCCTGAATACCGGCGGCACACTCAGAGGTTTTTTCAGGCCAATCGCGCTGGGGCAAATTAGCAAAGATATTAACTGGAATGTACAGTGGAATTTTGTATTCAAGCGTACGATTCCATTGTTTTGGTTTCCTGCTCATACGATTACATTTTTGCTTGACGAAAGCTTTCAGGTATTATTTGCGGCATTGCTTAGTGTGTCATTGGGTATTATTCTGGCCATTGCCAGCATCAAGGGACAAAAGGGATAAGCACCTCATATCCTTTAATATAACCATCACCAAGGCGACAACGCCATTTTTTTCTTTGTCAGGTCAAAGATTTTAGCGAATTTTGAGCAAAATCATGTTAAGAATATGTGTCTTGCCTATTAAGCAGATGGGATAAGCAAGGTTATTTTTGACAAAAGAAAAAAGTATAAACCTCACGGGTGTCCTTTAGCACGCATCCGTATAAACCAAAATAACTATGAAAAAAGAAACACCGATAAAATCCTCTGTTGTTGACAAATATTTAGCCCAAAACAATATCGAAAGTGTTGGGAAAGCATCAATACGCGAGATCAAGAAACTGGTTGATGACATAGAAAAGGACAGTGGAGAGCGCTTTGTGCGCATGGAGATGGGAATACCCGGGCTTCCGGCTGCAGAAGTCGGCATCAATGCTGAAATCAAAGCATTAAAAAGTGGCGTAGCATCCATATATCCTGACATACAGGGGATTCCTGAGCTAAAAACTGAGATGTCACGTTTTGTAAAGAACTTTTTGAATGTAGATGTAGCACCAGAGCACTGCCTGCCTACTGTAGGTTCGATGCAGGGAGGATTTGCAGCATTTATGACTACAACACGCAGGCAAAAAGGCAAAGACACAGTACTGTTTATCGACCCCGGGTTTCCGGTTCAAAAAATGCAATGCAAAGTTCTGGGGATTCCATTTGAGACTTTTGATGTTTACGACTACCGGGGTAAAAAACTGGAAGAAAAGCTGGAGTCATATCTGTCAAAAGAAAATATTTCAACCATCATTTATTCCAACCCCAATAATCCCTCCTGGATTTGCTTTACACCCACAGAACTGGAAATCATCGGTCGTTTAGCCAACAAATATGATGTGGTTGTAATCGAAGATTTGGCCTATATAGCCATGGATTTCCGCAAGGACATGTCCAAACCAGGCAAACCACCGTATCAGGATACTGTGGCACAATACACCGACAACTACATCATGCTGATATCCAGCTCCAAGTCATTCAGTTATGCTGGTCAACGCGTTGGAATGTTTATCATCTCGGATGATCTTTATGAAAAGCAATATCCGGATATGAAACGCTATTACAATTCCGAAGGCTTTGGACATAATATGCTTTTCAACACAATATACCCATTAAGTGCCGGGACTGCACATGCGCCTCAATATGGCCTTGCAGCCATGTTAAAAGCGGTAAACGACGGCACCTATGATTTTGTAGAAGTAGTTAAAGAGTATGGCGAAAAAGCCAAAATCATGAAAAAACTTTTTATCGACAACGGTTTTAAGATTGTATATGACAAAGACGAGGAACAACCCATAGCAGACGGATTTTATTTCACCATTTCCTACCCGGGCTTAAATGGAGAGGAGTTAATACATAAGCTGGTATATTACGGCATATCGGCAATATCGCTGGCCATCACCGGCAGCAAACGTACAGAAGGATTGCGTGCCTGTGTATCCCTTGTGCAAAGGGAACAGTTTCCGGCACTGGAGGAACGGCTGAAAAAATTCCGGGAGCATCATCAATAAAAAAGTCTTCATACCAAAAAAGCGGGCTTAACAACCCGCTTTTTTTACTCCGGTAGATAGTCTTCCAGATATTTATAATCGGGAGTAAATTCTCCGCGAAAAAGGATCAATGCTTTTTTTACGGGGTCAGGCAGTTCAAGCTCCATAAAGGTAGCAGTATCGTAACTGGCCGTAGCAATAGCAGGGACCAGATCCATAAGAGCATCACCAAAAGCAATGGAAGATTCGCGAGGTAATTCACTGGGCAAGATATCCACAGCCATCGTGAGCAAGCCTTCGCCTTCATAGCCCAT